>JBNGCV010000024.1:0-23480 GCA_049975465.1 Kosmotogaceae bacterium
GGTCTTGAACGAATAGCGATGTATCTTCAAAAAACAGACAACTTTTTTGATGTGGGCTGGAATGAACATATAAAATATGGTGATGTTTTCATCGAAAATGAAAGGCAGTTTTCATCATATAATTTTGAATTTGCCGACACAGAAAAACTCTTCAAGCTCTATGAAATGTACAAAGATGAATTCAATATATGCTTGAGTAAAAGGCTCATATTACCAGCATATGATTATCTTATGAAATGTTCACACACGTTCAATTTGCTTGATGCGAGAAATGCGATAAGTGTAATGCAAAGACAAGCATATATCAAATCTATAAGAGATATGGCTAAAATTGTGGCATCTGAATACCAAAAAATGAAAGAGGATGAATATGAAGTGTAACGCTATATTAGAGGTCGGAGTACAGGAACTACCAGCAAGTGAAATCCAGTCGATAGTAAAACAGATAAATGATAGACTGCCAGAACTGCTTAAAAGAGAAAGACTTATTTATTCTGAATTTGAAGTATTTTATGCCAGTCGAAGGCTGGGAGTAATGATTTATGATTTGTCCAGCAAACAAGAAGACACGATAGAGGAAAAAAAGGGTCCAGCAGAAAAGATCGCATACAAAGATGGTAAGCCGACAAAAGCATTGAAAGGATTTATGAAAGGTAATAATGCCACACTTGACGATATTGTAATTAAAGAAGAAAACGGTGGGCGATATGTTTTTTTAAGGCGAAATATTGAAGGCAAAATTTCTGAAAATATTCTTCCTGAAATATTCAAAGAGGTCATTACCAAACTTGAATTCAAAAGACCCATGCGATGGGGAAATGGTGATTACAAATTTGTAAGACCGGTGCGATGGGTAGTAGCGATGTACGGGGATAAAATTCTTGATCTTACTCTTTTTGGTAAGAAAGCTGGTTCTACTTCTCGTGGTCACAGATTTTTCTATGATGAAGTCGAAGTAAATCCTGACAATTATTTTGAAAAATTAATGGAAGCACTTGTTATTGTAAAACCATCAGAACGTAAAGAAAGGGTTGTAAATGAACTGAATAGAATAGAAAAAGAAAACCAGCTGAACATCCCACGTGACTCGTGTCTAATTGATGAAACAACTGCTATAACAGAGTATCCACAAGCAGTAACGGGAGAATTTTTTTCAAAGTTTCTTGAACTACCACAAGAGATAATAATTGTAACAATAAAGCATCATTTAAGGACATTTCCCGCTTACAGGAAAAACAAAATAGATAAAACGTTTGTTGCCTTTCAGGATGGTCCGGAAGATCCGGAAGGTAATGTCAGAGAAGGTTATGAAAAGGTTATAAACGCAAGACTTGAAGACGCTCATTTTTACTTTGAAAAAGATCTCTCCAAGCCTCTTGAAGATCATGTTGATTCGTTGAATGAAATGGTTTTTCAAGCTGGTCTGGGAACATATTATGAAAAAATGCAACGGACAAAAGAGCTATCCGATTTGATTTATAAGGAATTGCAAAATAATTCACCCGATGAGGATTTAAGAAAAGACATTGAAAGGACGGCTTTACTTTCAAGAGCTGATTTAGGAACCATGGTAGTTTATGAGTTTCCTGAACTTCAGGGTATTATGGGAAGAATATACGCGCAGGCATCAGGAGAAAATTATGAAGTATCGATGGGTATTCAGGAATTTTACGAACCATCTAAAGGAAATTTTGAAACTGTTACCGGCGCAATAACAGGTGTTGCAGACAGAATCGATACACTTGTTGGGAATTTTGCACTTGGTAATATACCCACAGGTTCAAGAGATCCTTATGGTTTGCGCAGAAAGATTAATTATATGTTCAAAACCGTAACAAATATGGGATGGGATATTGATCTAAAGATGCTTTTCCAGAAAGCCTCAAATCTTATTGAACGTGCTTATGATGATTTTTCTGAACAACTGGAGAATTTTGCAGAATCACGTTACGAAGCGTTTTTAATGGAAAATGATTTTTCACTTGAAGTTGCCAGGGCGGTAAAGCAATGGTGGTATAAACCTCATCCAGGTGATTTGATAGCACGTTCATTGACTTCAATATTAGAAAGTGAAGTTTTTGAGAAATTACTCATTGCGTATCAGCGCGTTCATAATATAAGCAGAAAACACGATTCGACAAAATATGATGGAAAGTTATTTGTAGAAAAAGAGGAAAAAGATTTATTTAATGCTTATATTAATGCCAAAAACAAAATCCATAGAGTGCTTGAAGAGAGAAAGTTTGATTTGGTTTTTAATGAGCTTGTAAATTTGAAAGAACCCATTGATAATTATTTCGACAATGTTTTTGTGATGGATAAGCACACCGATATAAGAATGAATCGTTTATGTTTTTTAAAGGCACTGGATCAGTTGTTTTTGAGCATAGCAGATCTTTCTCAATTGATTTCAGGCACTGAAAAATGAATGATATAAAACAAACATCAGGAACAGTTACAGTAGTAGGAAAACCCAATGTGGGTAAATCAACATTAGTCAATTATTTGGTAGGAGAAAAGGTAGCAATAGTTTCTGATAAAATCCAGACAACCAGAAATAGGATTGCCGGAATTCTGACAAACGAAAAAGGTCAGATAATTTTTTATGATACCCCTGGAATACATAAACCACTTCATAAACTGGGCAATTATTTGGTAAAAATCGCGGTAGGTGCACTTCAGGGATCTGATTTGATTGCGGTTATGCTGGATATTGTTGATGGAATAAGAAAAACCGATAATCTGGTTTCAAAATATGTTAATTCTTCGAAAATACCGGTAATACTTCTAATAAATAAAGTAGATTGTATTGAAAACAGTGACAAAATCAGAGAATTTAGAATTAAAGCAGAAAAAATGTTTGATAATATTATTGATATTGTAGAGATGTCTGCAAAAAATGGAACGGGAACAGATAAATTTTTAGACATTTTATACGTTAAACTTCCAAAGGGAAAACCACTTTATCCTGAAGACATAATTACTGATAGATCGTACCGATTCATGGCTTCTGAAATCATCAGAGAAAAGATACTGTATTTAACGGAAAAAGAAGTTCCCCATTGTATCGGAGTAGAAATTAGGGATTTTATAGAAAAAGAAAACGGTATTACCTTAATCAGGGCCGATATTGTCGTTGAAAGAGATTCCCAAAAGCCTATTATTATCGGTAAACATGGCAGAATGATAAAGAAGATTGGTATGCTTGCCAGGAAGGACATTGAGTATCTTTTTGATGCAAATGTTTATCTTGAGCTTTTTGTAAAAGTCAGGAAGAGGTGGCGCGAAAAAGATAATTTCATTATGAACTTCACCAACTTAAAAGAAGATTTTCAATAGACTTTTTTGATATTTACACAGAGGGGAAGGTAGGATATGGGTGTTAAATTAACAAGAATTTTACTGTTCCTGATGTTATTAATTATGGTCTTATTGAATGCCGATCAGATGGTTATGTCTCCAAATATTGGTATGATCGAAGAAGAGTTTGGGATTACAGATAGGCAGATAGGATACATAGCGGGATCCTTTACTATTATAGGTGCAATAATTAGTCTTCTATGGGGATATCTAAGTGACCGTTTCAGTAGAAAGAACTTACTTTTGTTGGGAGTACTTGTTGGTGAAATACCATGTTTTTTGACTGCCTTTGCTGCTAGCTATACTCAGCTTTTTGTTCTAAGAGCATTAAGCGGTATAGGGATAGGCGCCCTTTTTCCTGTCATATTTTCATTTACTGGCGACACCTTCGGTGAAGATGAAAGACCCAAAGTAAATGCCATGCTTTCTACAGCAATCTCTTTAGGTGCAATAGTCGGAATGATCATAGCTGGATTTTTGGGTGGAACATATGGATGGCGATTACCTTTCATTCTAGTTTCTGTACCAAATGTATTTTTGGCTATAATATTCTATTTGATTGTAAAAGAACCCGAAAGAGGCGCTTCAGAGGTCGCTGTAAGTGAATTAGTTGAAAAGGGATATAAATACATTGCAAAAGTTAGACTGTCGGATTATCTTGTTCTGTTTAAAAATAAAACGAATCTCATTTTGTTTATTCAGGGTATCCTTGGAACAATTCCCTGGGGCGCAATACCTTATTTCCTTGTTGAATTCTTGAAAAGGAACAGGGGCTTTACTGCCAGTGAAGCAACTATGATTTTCATATTTTTTGGCTTAGGTAACGTACTTGGTATTTATTTCGGAGGAATTGTTGGTGGTAAATTATACAAAAAGAAACCAAAATATATGCCACTTTTTAGTGGAATAAGTACTGCTGTGGGTGCAGGATTTGCATTACTTGTTTTAAATGTTGAGGTTCAGGCTGATCTTTCTGGGTTTATTATAGTTTCTTTGCTGGGTATAGTTGCTGCTGCTCTGGCATCAATAACGGGGCCAAACATGAAAACAATGTTGATGAATGTCAATGCTCCTGAGAATAGAGGAAGAATTTTTTCCATATTCAACCTTACAGACTCTCTCGGTACAGGAGCTGGAAAATTTATTGCAGGAAGTATTTCAACAGTTCTTGGTTCTCTTGGAGCTGCTATGAATATTTCAGCAATGTTTTGGTTGCCCTGTGCTGGAATACTTTTGATCTCTGTATTTACGTTACCAGACGATGTAAAGAAATTACACATTAAAATGAAAGAAGCAGCAGAAATGATGAAAAGTTAGAAAAGAGAACGTGTCAAGCCAGTTAAAGTATGTCTATATGCGTAGTATGAGAAATAGGTGTAAAAGCTATTAGTATAATTAAGATGCTGAAGTAACCCTCAGACCGCTTCGCTGCCCTCGAAAAGGGCAGCAATTTTTTTACACAATCACCATCAAATGCAAACAAAAAAGTTAGGAAACTTCCTTATCATGAAAAGATGTAAGTCGATAGGGGGCTAGGACTTGGAAGAGCAATATTCTAAAACAAAAAAATTGTCGCTGATTGAAGGTGTTCTTTACAACAATTCTTTTATACTTACTCAGGGTTTTCTTTTAACTGGGCTTGCATTACAATTCGGTGTTACGGAAAGTATTCTGGCGGTCCTGGGAATGCTTCCGGTAATGGCTCAAGTCTTTCAACTGGGCGTTCCCCTACTTTTAAGAAAAATTGGAAGCAGAAAATCTGCGATGATTTTTTCAGCTTCCATATCTCGTCCAGTACTGTTGCTTTTACCAGTACTGATTTTTCTTGGATGGAAAAATCAATATATACTTGTGGGAATTCTGTCAGTATTTGCAATTTTTAATGGATTTACAGGTAATTTTTGGATTTCGTTGATGAGGGATATAATACCAAATGAAAAATCTGGAAGATATTATGGCCTGAGGAATGTTCTTGTTTCTCTTTCTTCCATGACAATGCTATTTCTTTACTCTTTAACGCTTGATACTTTTGACGAAACGTTGGGTTTCCTTATCGTATCTATAATTGGGTCAGCTTTTTCCTTAACAACCTATTTTATTCTAAGAAAATTTGAAGATCCTCCGCGGAAGCAATATCAAAGTAAAAAGCTCTTTAGTGTTGTTCTTAAAGACTGGAATTTTAAAAGGTTTCTGACCTTTTCTTTTGTATGGAACTTTGCAATAGCAATGGCCAGTCCATTTTTCCCATATTATCAACTCGTGAATCTTAAGTTGTCATACTCCTATCTTAGTATAATGAGCATTATTGCTGGTGCTGTTTCTATGCTTTTTTATTTTATTTGGGGAAGGTTATCGGATGAAATTGGCCATCAGAGTGTTGCTGAATTTGGAATATTTTCAGCAGCTTTTACTTCTATTATGTGGATTTTTGTTAACCAGACAACAGCAGGGACTCTATTACCTATTGATGCGGTTCTTACTGGCATTAACTGGAGTGCAATAAATCTAGCATTATTTACGATTATGCTAAATATTGTTGATCCAGTCCTTACAGAAACATATTTCGCCGTACTTGCCTTTATAAACGGTATAGGCGCACTTGCGGGAGCTCTGATAGGTGGGTTTGCAGCCTCATATTTAAAGGAAATAAACTTTGAGTTGTTTGGTATACCATTTTTTGGTATACAGATCCTCTTTATTTCAACAGGAATTTTAAGGATGCTTTCCTGGCTGTTACTAAAAAGAGTAAAAACCAAAAAGGTTTTGTCCGTTTCGCGCTTTACATTTAATACCATATCTGTTCTTGGTCGCAGAGGGATTGCCAGACCTTATGAAAATTCATTGACTATATCAAGACTAAAAAATCTGATTGTAGACAAACCGAGACAAAAAAAGTTGAAAAAAGAAAAGAATAATGAGTGATTTCTACGCAATATCACCGAGCTCGTACTGTAGTTTATAAAGATCAGCATAGATGCCACCCTTTTTCATAAGCTCTTCGTGATTCCCTTCTTCAACCAGTTTACCTTTATGTATTACAAGTATTCGATTTGCACCACTAATTGTGGAAATTCTGTGCGCTATTGTAAGCACAGTTTTGTCTTTTGAAACCCTTTCCATTGCCTTTTGTATTAGTGTTTCGGTTTCTGTGTCAATATTTGCTGTCGCCTCATCCAGTATAAGTATGTCAGCATCGTACAGCACTGCTCTTGCAAGTGCAATAAGTTGCCTTTCGCCTGCAGAAATAGTACCTCCACGTTCGAGTATTTCTGTATCATAACCATTGGGGAATCGCTTTATAAATGTATCAGCATATACATAATTGGCAGCTCTTATAACTTCTTCCCTGGAGATCTCTTTGTTGTACAATCTGATATTGTCTATAATTGAACCGGAAAAAAGGAAAACGTCCTGCAGAACTACGCCGATTCTTCTTCTTAATGTTTTAAGATTGTATTCGTAGATGGATTTTTCATCAATCTTGATATCTCCCTTTTGTATACAATATAGAGCATTAAGTAAGCTGATTATTGTTGTTTTACCGGCTCCTGTTTCGCCAACAAAAGCGATCTTTTCTTTGGGTGAGACTTTGAAGCTCACATCTCTTAGAACAGGATTATCCCTATCGTAGGCAAAGAATACATGATCGAAATCAATGTTTCCTTTAACTTTCTTTGTTTCAGTCAATTGCTCGTTGTATTGCTCTTCTTTTTCGTCCATTAATTTGAATATCTTCTCTGCAGACGCAAGAGCATTTTGAACGATATCGTATTTTTCTGCAATGTCTCTCAATGGTCTAAAAAACATTTCAATGTAACTTACAAAAGCATACAATACACCAAACTGCAAGGTTTCGTTGAAAATTGCTTTTGATCCATACCATAGTAAGATGGTTACTCCCAGGTAATAAAGGAAATCCATAAGAGGTCTGAATATTGCAAACACAATTAACTGTTCCTTCAAACTGTCCAGATGGCGATTGTTAACATCATCAAATTCATTTGCTTTATTCTTCTGCTGGTTGAAAAGCTGGATTACAGACATTCCTGAAATATGTTCTGCAAGATAAGCATTTATTACAGCCAGTCTGTTTCTGACTTTTCGATAGGCAATCCTGTCAAAATATCTGAAGACAAGGGTGCTGGCCAGAATGATCGGGAAAATCATCAATGAGATTGTTCCAAGATATGTAGAAAGACTTAGCATAACAATAACAATTCCTACAAGCAAGACAACATCTTTCACTATTGAAGCAATAACGCTGCTAAAAAACTCGGCAAGGTTTCTTGTATCGTTTGCTACCCTTGTGGCCACACGTCCACTGGGATTTGTATCGAAAAATCTCATAGGAAGTCTGATAATGTGTTTGAATAAAACCATACGAATTCTATGGGTCACTTTTTGAGCGAGATAACTCATTGAATAAACCTGCATATACATAACAAGGAACATAACTACAAGAAGCGAAAGCAAAGTTAATGACATGAGTGTAACACCTGCTAAGTCTCCCTGACGGAGCTCTTGAAGCTGCTCATCTGTAACGTTGTACTGGATTTGTCCATCACTTATAACATAATTTCCATCTTCAAGCTGCTGTAGTGTAAAACTGCCTTCTTCATTTTTTATAAAAACGGTATTCCCATTATCCATTTCCACAGTGTAATGATGTTCTGCGTTTATATAACTATCAATAGTTATTTTTTGTATATAAGGTATGGCGAGGTCAATTCCTGCAGAAACAAGTATAAGAAAAATACCGAGAACTAGTATTGGCCAATAAGGCTTGGCATATTTCCCCAGTCTGAAAATCACTTTCCAGTCTTCAACTTTTACCTTTTCTTCAACTTCCGAATAAGTTTCATATGCAGCCATGCCTTATTCCTCCTCTATCTTTTCCTCAAGGAGCTGTCTCTCATACATCTTCTTGTACAGACCATTGTTTGCTATTAATTCATCGTGTTGTCCATTTTCGATTATCTCTCCATTGTGTAAAACATAAATCATGTCAGAGTCTCTTACAGCTTTAAGCCTATGTGATATAACAATAATTGTCCTTGTTTCCTGTTCTTTTTGCAGGCTTTGTAAAATCGCAGTTTCAGTTTCAGTATCAACTGCCGATAAACAATCATCAAGAACAACAATTGGAGCTTTTCTTATCAATGCTCTGGCAATTGCAATTCTCTGTTTTTGCCCTCCAGATAACGTTACGCCTCTTTCTCCAACACGGGTAGCATATCCTCTGTTGAAATTCTTAATGTCATCATGAACAGCGGCAAGCTGAGCAAAATTGATTATTTCTTCATCAGTGTAATTTTCAACACCAAAAGCAATATTGTTCTTTACGGTTTCTGTAAACAAGAAAGTTTCTTGAGGAACATATGAGACATATTTTCTTATTAAATTGGGGTCAATCTTGTTGATATCGACACCGTCGATAAATATCTTGTTGTCAGGCACCGGATACATTCTTGCAATAAGCTTTGCAAGGGTGCTTTTACCCGAACCCGTAGTCCCAATTATGGCAGTCTTTGACCCGGGTTTAATATCTATGTTTATGTTCTTCAATACCGGTTCTTTGGATGTATCATATTTGAAAGTAAGGTTGTTGAACCGTATATCGCCTTTTATTTCATCGAGTTCTACAGGGTTCTCAGTTACAATATTCGATTTCCTGTTCATGATGTCCATTAATCTTCCGTAGGAAGCTCTACCTCTTTGTATTATATTTATCAACCAGCCAATTGCCATCATTGGCCATACAAGCATTCCAAGATAACTTGTAAAGGTTACGAATTTACCCAGTGTTATCTGCTCTAAGATAACCTGCCTTCCACCAAAAAATAAGGCAAGTACAAAACCAAAAGAAGCAAGTAGTTGAACTAGAGGAAAGAACATCCCCCAGATTTTAACTAGAGACATATTTTTATTTACATAATCATTAGATTTATCCTCAAGCATTCCATTGCGCAAATCTTCAATACCATAACTTTTGACTACTCTTACTCCAGATATTGATTCTTCTACAGTATCTGTCAAGTTTGAAAAGGAAGCCTGAACTTTCTTAAATCGAGAATGAATCATTCTACCAAAAAAAGCTGAAACAAGAGCAAGAAAAGGTAAAGGAAAAGCGGAAACCCAAGTCAATCTCCAGCTGACAACAGAACCCATAGCAAAAACTGTAACAATTGTTAAGAAAACCGCGTCAACAGTCATAACAATGGCTGGTCCCATGGACATTCGTACCGCTCTAACATCATTTGTGAATCGGGCCATAAAATCTCCTATTCTCATTTTATCGAAGAAATTCGGAGGCATTTTCAGTAATTTCTCGAAGAGAACCTTTTTTGAGTAATATTCAAATTTTCTTGCAGCTCCCATTATTAAAATTCTCCAGAGAAATCTGGAAAAAAACATTCCGCCAGCAATAGCCATTATAGAAAAAATGCTGAGTTTCAATACACTGGGATCAGAAATCCCAACTTTAAGCCGATCTACAACATCTCCAATAATCCATGGAGTTATAAGCTGAAGAAGATCAACTACTGCAACAAAAAAAGCTCCTATAAGATATTTGAGCCAATTCTCTTTAATAAATTGTTTCAACAATTGATTCCACTCCCAATCAGGCAGAACTTTTCATATCAAATCATTAAGATTTTATCATCTTATAGTGATAAAATCTAAAAGGGCGGTATAATTTATGAATAAATTTATTATTATTTTGGTGATGATTATGTTAATCTTCGTGTTTTCATATGCATCTGAAAATGAAGGATATGCCCTTGTACTATCTGGTGGTGGAGGTCGTGGGGCATATGAGATTGGTGTTTGGAAAGCGTTGAAAGATATGGGAATTAAAATCGATGCTGTTTATGGTACCTCGGTGGGCGCAATAAATGGTCTTGCAGTGGCATCAGATAAATATGAAACAGCTCGTAATATCTGGGTAAATACAGACTACGACAATATTATGGAAATTTCTCCTGAGTTAAAGAACCTAATTTCCGGTTCTTATGAAAATATCAGTATAAGTTCACTGAGCAAGAGCCTTTCAGAGTTGTTCAAGGGTATTGACGTGCAGCCCCTTAAAAATGCTTTGCAGAATGTTATTGATGAGAAAGAAGTACGCGAAAGCAATATAGATTACGGACTTGTAGCTTATTCAATTACAAATTTTGAGCCAAGAATGATGTATATTGAGGACATACCTGAAGGCAAATTAATAAACTATGTTCTGGCAAGTGCGAATTTCCCTGTATTTAAAAGGGAGAATATATCAGGCGAGACGTTTATGGATGGCGGAGTATATAGCAACATACCGATTGAAATGGCTATTAATAGAGGATATAAAAGAATTATTGCCGTAGATATTGGAACATATGGTGTTAGCGATTTATTATCATTTTTACACATAGGTGCTGAGAGTAATGTAGAAATTAAGTATATAAAACCAGTAGAACATTATGGGAATTTGATGACGTTTGATATTGAAGTTTCAAAGGAGTACTTGATAGAGGGTTACCTCGATGGACTTAAATCATTTGGTTTATTGGCGGGAAGCAAATACTACATATATAACAAAGAAGATATTTTTAAAGATTTATTTTACTCACTGAATAAAAGTGATCGAAAACAGGCGATCGCACTTCTTGGCATTGAAAATATTGATGTAACAGAACTCCCTGTTGAATACATTTATTACAGATTGGTACTTCCCAGGCTGGAGAATATTGTGGGTACTGATTTAAAGGAACCTGAAGAAACCAGTAACGCTATACTCGAGTTCATGCTTTCATTTTATGGTATTGATAGGCTGTTTCCTTACAATCCAGAATTAGTTCTAGAGAAAGTCAATGAATTTAGTAACGAGTCTCCTTCTAAGAATCGGTTTGAAACTTTTTTCAATAACATTCAGTATGGTGATCTTGTTGATTTTGTTCTGTTTCTGCTGGACAGAAATAAGAAATCTACCAAAAATTATTCTGAGAACTACGATGAGCTTTTAAGAAACTTCAAAGAACTTACAAATTAATTTACAGTTGAGGTAAAACCAAAAATGGAGGTGTCTATTTTGGACGCTTTGGGAAAGCTTTATTCTAGTACGACAATTGTAACGATGAATGTTGATGCCAAAATGAATGGAATTGCTGTAGCATGGATAACTCGCGTTTCCGGTGATCCACCGATGGTTACAGTATCAATTGGTAAAACAAGATATTCACACGAGTTACTTAAAAAAGCAGAACGCTTTGGAATTTGCATAATGAAAAAATCAGCAAAAGATGTTGTTGAATTTTTTGGCACTAAAAGCGGTAGAGAGGTAAACAAGTTTGATGTTTACGATTATTCATTATCAAAAAACAGAATGCCTGTACTTGCAGATTCTGTTGCTTTTATTGAATGTACAATCAGCAGTACTGCTGATGCCGGTGACCACACGCTGTTTATTGGAGAAGTTGTAGACCAAAAACTTTATGAGGATGAAAAGCCTATGCTTTATGGGGAACACGAAATCCTTCAATAATCAAGAGGGATCATAAAATGTCAAAGGTTTATTTTACGAACATGAATACAGAACCGGAAATGGGATTGCTGCAAAAATTGGATTATTGTTGAATAGAGTACAGTTAAACGAAATTGTTGAAAAAGATAAGTTTGTTGCAATAAAGGTTCATTTTGGAGAGCACGGGAACGTAGCCTTTGTCAGGCATAATTACGCAAGGGTCATAGTAGATATGATAAAAAAGCTGGGCGGTAAACCCTATGTAACTGATGCAAACACGCTTTATCACGGCAGCAGATCAAATGCCATTGATCATATTGAAACGGCTATTACTAATGGTTTTACATATGAAACTCTTGGAGCTCCTGTAATAATTGCAGATGGTTTAAGGGGCTCTGATCAGATTGAGGTTGATATTAAGGGAGATTACATAAAAAAGCAAAAGTATCGACAGGAATAGCCCTTGCAGATTCTATTGTGGTTTTATCACATTTCAAAGGACATGAACTTACAGGTTTTGGTGGCGCAATCAAAAATATAGGAATGGGTAGTGCTGCCAGAGCCGGAAAAATTGAACAACACTCAGATTCAAAACCGATAGTAAATGAAGAAAATTGTGTTGAATGTATGATGTGTGAAAGGCACAGTCCAACTGGAGCTATAACCGCGGATGAGGTTTCAAAAGTAGATTACAATGTCTGTATTGGTTGTGGAGAATGCATTACGATGTGTAATTATGATGCAATTCATCCTACATGGGATAGTTCTGGAGAAATTGCCAGTAAAAAAATCGCAGAATACGCTAAAGCTGCGCTTTCAGGCAAAAAAGCTGTCTTTGTTTCGCTGATCAATAATGCTTTGCCGAATTGTGATTGCTACTTTATAAATGAACCACCTGTTGCTCCGGATATAGGAATTGTAGCAAGTACGGACTCCGTGAGCATTGATAAAGCATGCATTGATCTGGTGATGGATAAAGTTGGTTATGATCCATTTCGTAAAGTCCATCCCAATGTTACCTGGAAAACTCAGGAGCATGCTGAAAAAATTGGACTGGGCGAGGAGAACTATGAACTGATCGAAGTGGATATGTTATAAGAATAATTGAAATACAAAATTTATTTGAAAAGTTTGCGAATGTTCTGCGTTTTACCCAGTTTACAAAGTAATGTCCCATTATCTGAATGAACATAAACAGCAGATTCAATATCTGAAATACCAATTATTTGAGCTGTTTCATTTATTAAAAGAGAGTTTTTCACATTGTTGGTTTCAAAAGAACCCTTGATTACATTACCGCTATCATCGGGATTGTTTATTTCATAAATTGAATCCCAGCAACCAACGTCATTCCAATAAAAGTTGCTTTCTACAACGGCAATACTGTCTGATTTCTCCATCAAACCATTATCTATGGAAACTTTAGGGAATGACCGGTAAACACTCTCTTTTGACAAAGGATCGTGGGTAATTTTGTTGATTCCATCGTAAATATTCTTCAAGTAATGAGCTAATTTTTTTGTGAATACGCTTTTTTTCCACACAAACATGCCTGAATTCCAGTAAAAGCGTTTTGAAGAAAGGTATTCTGTAGCGGTTTTTTTGTCCGGTTTTTCATGAAACCTATTGACTGTATAGCTAATGCCATCAACAGGTGAACCTCTTTCAATATATCCATAACCTGTATGAGCAGATTTTGGAACAATACCAATGGTGATAAGAAAATCTTCTGTCTTTGCTATTTCAACAGCGTGATTCATTGTTTCTAAATAATTGTTCTCATCCTTGATCACATGATCTGCGGGGACAATAAGCATTATGTCATCTTCATTGAAATAGATGCTTCCAAGTGCTATCGCAGGAGCGGTGTTTCTTCCAAAAGGTTCAGTTATTACTTTTTTTGCAGGTATTTTTGGAAGGTAACGTTTGAACAGTGGCAATTGACTATCTGTGGTTACAATAACAAAATCATCGACAATTTTTGATAAACGGTCAATTGTGTCTTCAATTAGAGGAGAATCACCTACAAAACTATGAAAATGTTTTGGCTTTTTGTCTGTGCTTATAGGCCATAAGCGTTCTCCTATACCGCCCGCCATGATCAGAGCCTTTACCATCTGGAATCTCCCCCCCTAACAAATAATTGTGTTAATGGATATTAAGCAAACTACTTTCTTGAATTTCTGATAACTCCAAAACTCCTAATTAATATTGTTTTTATAATATCTCTCGCGCTGACAAAAATGAATATTGCAAATGCTACGTTACCAATTATAAGATAATAATATGGTGAAGGTAACATCTTCAGCAATTGTGCCACAGAAACAAGAACAATGGAAATTAGAACAAGTTTAACAATCCTCTTCCAGGGAACGTATGATATTCCTTCTCTTTTTACTAGCGAAGACAGTACCATGGCGTTTATAAATACAACTATTGAAGTCGCTGCGGTAATTCCACCAACCCCAAAGGGTTTTATCAATAACCAGTCAAATAGAATATTGCTCCCGATTGAAAGCAAAGCAATATAGATGGCAATCCTTACTTTCCCCTGAATGTAGAAGTAATTGCTTGCCAATCCTGATATGGGCGAAATAACAATAGTGGCACTATAACCTATCAAAGCAATTTGAACGATTAGTGTCGATTCAGGTGTAAACTGTCCATGTTCGTAAATAAGCTCTATTAAAGGTCTTGACATAACTGTAAGCCATGCGACCAGTGGTATGGCCATTCGCATTATAGTATCAAGTGTTTTCTTCATTCTGTTTTGAACCTTATCGAATTGTTCCTTCGATATTAATTCTGACATTTCCGTGTGGGTGGTCATCATGAGTCCTGTTATAAAAATGCTGGATATAATGCCTAACAATGTTGTTGCATATTGCATACCGGCAACCCTACCTGAAGGTAACACAGAAACAAATGCTTTGTCCACAATTTTGTTGATATTTCCCAGACTACTGGATAAAAAGAGTGATGAAGCCAGTACAAATGTTATACGCACTTCTTTGCTTAATATGAATTTTGTTGGTTTTATCAGATCTTTCGATGAGAACAACATTACAATAACAACAGCGGCGTTACCAAGAATCCACGCGAGAATATATGATGCTTCACTGAAATAAGGTGCTGTGAAGTAGATTATGGGTATAGCAAATAAATTAAAAATAACCTGTGATGCTGCAAACCTAAAAAATCTTCTTTCTGCTCGAAGCAGTGCTGCAAATAAAGATTCTAATCCTGTAATAAGGGGAAGTATGCTGAGATAATTGAGTTTACGCGCTGCATAGTTCAAAATCTCTTCATTGAAACCAGGCGCAAAAAGTTTAACAAAGCTTTCTGAGAAAATGAAAAGCATTAAACCAAATGCAATATAGATTACCGCTGTTACCGTAAAGACTCCCCAAACATATTCAGGGGCTTTCTTGGGATTGTTATCTCTTGTTTTTATGTAACGTGCTATAAAAATCGTTGCTAATCCTCCGGAAATGATGCCTGTTATCACTGTGGAGGGGGTCAAAGCAATTATGACCGCATCAAGTCTCCATGAAGTGCCAAAAAGGTTGGCAAGCAACACTTCTCTAAAAAAACCAAGAATTTTAGAAATGATTGTGAAAATTGTTATCAAAACTGCGCCGGCAGCAACCGACCTGCCAATCATTTTATTCAATAGTTACCCCCAACAATAATTTATCAGAGAGCTATCAAAGATATTTTAGCATTTTAGATTTGTTATCTTTGGTGATGTATGTTTTATACTATCAACTAGGGGGATTATTTTATGAAAAAATATAATCTTGCAATAGCCGGTGCAGGTTCTGCTGGCATTGCACTTGCATTAAAAGCTATTTCTAAGGGTCTTAAAGTTGTGCTTGTAGATGTTAAGGCCAGGGACGAACTCGGATATGACTGGGCTGATTCTATTGACGAAAAGGCTCTTATGAATAACCTTATTGGGTACAAGAAGTCAGAAGAAGTTATCAGACCAATGGGACTTAAAGTAGTCTCCCCCAAATTTTCTAAAGAATTTCGGATAGAGTATGGATATAAAATAATCGACAGTAGATCTTTAATGAAAAGGTTGATCTCAAAAGCTGAAGATTCTGGTGTTGATGTATTCTTAAAAGCTAACAGTGTTCGCCCTTTATTAAGTGAAGAAATGCACTGTCAAGGTTTGGCTTTTAAACAGGGAGAAAAGGACTACAATGTAAAAGCTGAAATTGTTGCTGATTGTACGGGACTTTCTGGTGCCATAAAATCACTCGTACCTTTCAAAGAAATGAACATACCTTTGAGAAAAACCGACACTTCAACTGCATATAGAGAAATAAGAAAATGGTCAGGTAAAAGCGACGCCGTTGAAAAGAACTGGGTAACCTTTGTATATGGTATTAACGGTGGTTTTAACTGGATCGTTCCTGAAACTGATGAAAGAATTGATGTTGGATTTGGTATACAAAATGGAAAGAATTATCCATCGCCTGAAACACTGGTTAGACAGACGGTAAATAAATTAGGTCTGAAGGATTATATAAAAGGTGGTGGTGGTAAAATTCCCATTTGCTCCTCCCCTCCGATTTTATACATGAACAGGTTGCTTCTTGTAGGTGATAGCGCATGTCAAACGATCCCAACATGTGGCTATGGTATAGGAAACGCCATGCAAGCTGGTTTTTTGGCTGGCGAATGCGTTGCAAAATCAAATTTATCGCCCGATGAGAGAGGAAGACTCTATGAAGAAAGATATTTCAAAGAAAGGGGGGCAGATCTTGGATATTTAGATATCCTGAGAAGAAAATTACAATCGTATACACCTGAAAATATTGACTGGTTGATGAAGAAAAATATCATTGGGCACGAAGACCTTTATTCTTCTATAAATGGAAAATATAATAAAACTACATTCTCATCCTCAGTTGGAAAATTGATGAAAGGTATAACAAATATCGGGCTTATTATGGAACTGAAAGAAGCAATAGATAAAGCTGTAAAATTTAGAAATAAGTTACTTACTATTTCTAAAAAGAAAGAGGATTTTCAAGAATGGATGACCGACTACTTCGACATACTATCGGAAGTAAATTATTAAAAAAGGCACCCTTTGGGTGCCTTCATCATCTATTGGGGTTACATTGGTTTTACTTCTATGGCTTGAGGTCCTTTTTCACTCTGTTCAATCTCGAACTCTACTCGCTGTCCTTCTTCAAGCGTCTTAAAACCTTCCATATCGATCGCTGAATAGTGAACAAAAACATCTTCTCCATCATCTTTGGTTATGAAACCGTAACCCTTTTTGTTGTTGAACCACTTTACTGTTCCTGTCATTACTTTTTTCCTCCTCATTTGTTACCTTGCTTCACATGCAAAGCTCTAATTCTATCCCTTTAGGGACAACTAAACTATAACAAAAGAATGGATAAAAGTCAAACCATTAGCTGGTTACTAACGAAATCAAAAAAATATAGAACAAGTGACCATAAAATTTGCATCAGAATATGCAATTATGATAAAATTTGACATGATTTTGTCAAGTCAAATGCATTCACATTTAATTATTCCTTAAAAGGGGGGATTAGAGTGAAAAAGTTTTTTGTTATTGGTTTGGTGCTTGTTATTGCTTTATTTGGTTTTGCAAAAGATTACATTACAGTGGGGACAACAGACAAGATCAAAATACTGGATCCTGCGGATTGTTATGATTACTTCTCGAGTAATGTAATACAAAACACAAGGGCAGGGCTGGTTGATTACGAAGTAGGCACAGCCAATATAGTTCCTTGGTTGGCCAAGAGTTGGGAGGTTTCTGAAGACAGTCTTACCTATACGTTCCATCTTAGAGAGGACGCAAAGTTCAGAAATGGAAATGATATTGATGCAAATGCCTTGAAGTTTTCCTTTGATAGGGTAATAAGGCTCAATGGCGATCCTGCATTCCTAATATCAGATGTTGTTGCTGAAACAAAAGTAGTTGACAAGTACACATTTCAAGTTACTCTGGAATACCCATGGTCAGCATTTGTTAGTGTATTGGGTTACACCGTTGCATATCCTGTTGACCCTGAAACAACACCTGCAGATGAATTAATGTATGATCCACCTGTTGCTTCCGGTCCATATTATATTGAAGATTGGCAGCCAGATGTTCAACTTATACTGAAGGCCAATCCTTCCTACTTTGGGCCAAAACCGAAAACCGAGACCATCGTAATCAAATTCTATCAGAATGCAAGTACTCTAAGACTGGCTCTTGAAAGTGGAGAGATTGATCTGGCTTACAGAACGCTTGATCCGCGCGATTTAATGGTATTGAAAGAAGATCCACGGTATGTAGTTTTTGAAGGAAACAGTCCAGCCATTCGTGAGCTGGTAATAAATTCTAACATAGAACCTTTTGATGATCTGGTAGTTAGAAAGGCTATAGCGTATTCCGTTGATCGATCTGCAATAGTCTCTGATGTGTTCTCAGAAACTGTTGTTCCGCTATACACACTTGTTCCAATTGGCATGTGGAGTCATGAAAATATGATGCCAGAAAGAGACCTGGACAAAGCGCGTGAGATGCTATCAGCATTAGGATATTCAGAGGCCAACCCTCTGGAAATTGAACTCTGGTACACACCAAGTCACTATGGGACAACTGAAGCTGACGTGGCTCAGGTACTAAAATCATCAATTGAAGAAACAGGTTTGGTTGAAGTTTCATTGAAATATGCGGAATGGTCAACTTATATCGATTACTTTGTAAATGGAACTATCGGGGCATTCCTTCTTGGCTGGTATCCAGATTATCTTGACCCTGATGATTATCTATGGCCGTTCCTTTCAGTAAATGGTGCAGCATCCATGGGCGCTCACTATGAAAATCCATATGTGGAAGAAGTTATGCTGTTATCTAGGGGATATGAAGATGTTACTGTTAGAACCGAATTAAATATCGATATTCAGAAAGTGCTTTCCATAGATGTTCCATATATCCCACTATGGCAGAGTAAACAGTTCTGTGTAACACAACCATATATCTCTGGTGTGGTTCTTGAACCATCACAGATTTTCAGATACTACCTTCTGGAAATCGAGCAGTAGAAAGATATTTGGTTTTTAGGGTATTATAATAGGTTTACCCGGGCCATTGAGGACCCGGGTAATCTTTATAGGGGGTGTTTTTCTAGTGTCTTTAAAGTGGTACATAATAACTAGAGTATTAATGGCAATTCCCATGTTTTTCATTCTTTTATTGCTTATCTTTTTTGTACTGCGTATTTTGCCAGGCGATCCGGTCATGTCAATGCTTGGTGGAAAGGCACCCATGTCTGTAATTGAACAGAAAAGGCATGAACTTGGATACGATAAACCGATTATTGAGCAGTTTTTCATTTATGTTGGAGGATTATTCAGGGGAGACCTTGGTAGATCTGCGTTGACTAAACGTCCCATAGCTGACGAAATAGGTAGAAAGTTACCAGCAACAATTGAACTTACCATTTTCGGTTTTTTAATTGCGTTAGCGATCGGAATTTTTTGGGGTGCTGAAGCTACAAGACATCACAATGAGCCTGTAGATGTAGCGGGAAGATTTTATGCCATATTCATATATTCTGTACCGGTTTTTTGGCTCGGTATGTTATTTCAATGGTTTTTTGGAGTTCAATTAAGATGGCTACCCATTGCGGGTAGAATTTCTCCATTGCTAAGACCAGAACAGTTTTCAGGTTTGTTTTTGTTTGATGCGCTTATCACCTGGGATATTCCAGCCTTTAAAGATGCTCTTGCTCATATAATACTACCCGGCTTAGCACTTGGAATGATTATTTCAAGTATATTTCTACGAATGGTGCGCTCAAATATGGTTTTAATGCTCTCAAGAGATTTTGTAAAAGCAGCGAGAGCACGAGGCATTAAAGAGCGCAGCATAATATATCGTCATTCATTAAAAAATGCTTTTGTTCCAATAATGACTGTAATGGGTCTGCAATTAGCTCTTCTTATGGCAGGAGCGGTACTTACTGAAACTACATTTTCCTGGCCGGGCATTGGTAGTTACCTTGTAGAAAAAATAAAGTACAGAGATTTTCCTGCAGTACAGGGTACAATAGCCATTTTTGCATTGCTGGTGGTGGTTATTAACATTCTTGTCGACATAATAAACGCGCTTGTCGATCCGCGGGTAAGGTATTGAGGTGAGTTAAAATGAAAAAAGAATGGAGTCCTTCATATAGACTTGGAAAGGCGTTAAGCAGAGTATTTAAAAACAAATCAGGATTAATGGCATTTGTTGGTCTTGCTATTCTCGTTACATTCATTTTTCTTGCGGTTTTTGCACCTTACATAGCACCATACGATCCCACTGTAAAGAGCGGACCGGCTTATTCACCCCCAACAAAGGATCACTGGTTTGGAACTACCAATCTTGGATATGATGTGTTAAGCAGGATTATATATGGCGCAAGAATAGCATTATTAATAGCGTTTCTCGCTGTAGCAGTTGCAGCAGCGATAGGCATTCCTTTGGGTTTGTTATCCGGATACATTGGAGGTACCTTCGACAGAATATTGAGTATGATCATGGATGCCATTTATTCCTTTCCTGGACTTGTCCTGGCGATTGCAATTGCTGCTGTTCTTGGTCCAGGTATAATAAATGTGGCTTTATCCATAGCTGTTATCTATGCTCCAACATATTTCAGGGTTATAAGAAATCAGGTTTCTTCAATAAAGGACGATCTTTTTGTTGAAGCAGCAAGAGCAATAGGTGCACGCGACAGAACGATATTGCTTAAATATATCTTGCCCAATGTGTTACCGTCTGTTATTGTTGTGCTTTCAATGAATCTTGCTGATGCAATAATGACGGAAGCTGGATTAAGCTTTCTGGGCCTTGGAATAGCACCTCCTACTCCTGATTGGGGTTATGATCTGTCAAATGGTCAGCGATACTTGCTTTTGAATTACTGGTGGATGATAATCTTCCCGGGGATGTCAATTATCTCTATAGTGCTGGGATTCAGCTTATTTAGTGAAGGCGCAAATGAATTCCTCAATCCTAATATTGGCGAGACCCGGAGGTGATTTTATGGAATTACTGAAGCTTGAAAATGTGAGCGTTAAATATAAAACTAGAGAGGGAAGGGTTCTTGCTGCTGAAGATGTAAACATTTCTATGAATGAGCAAGAAACGCTGGGTATTGTTGGAGAGTCAGGATGTGGTAAATCAACCCTCGGTAGCGCAATACTTGGTATATTACCTAAGGAAACCTCCGTTGAAGGAAAGGTACTGTTTAACAAAACCGATCTTCTATCGTTACCTAGAAAAAAATTTAGGATGATTCGCGGAAAAGATATATCAATGATATTTCAGGATCCCATGACTTCATTGAATCCAGTTATGAAACTAAAACACCATTTTATTGAGACAATAATTACACATAAAGAAGTATCAAAGGAAGAAGCTATAAACATGGCAGAAAAAGCCCTGACAGATGTTGGTATTAATGCAGACAGATTGAATGATTATCCATTTCAACTGAGTGGGGGAATGAGGCAGAGAGTGATGATAGCTCTTGCTCTGGTACTCAATCCAAAATTAGTAATAGCTGATGAACCAACAACAAGTCTTGATGTTATAGTACAGGCTCAAATTTTAAATATACTTAAAGGTCTGCAAAACGAGTACAATATGGGAATGATTTTGATAACCCATGATTTAGGCGTGGTTGCTGAAGTGGCAGACAATATTGGCGTTATGTATGGAGGACATCTAGTTGAATACTCAACGAAAATGAATATATACAAAGACCCAAAACACCCTTATACAAAAGCGCTGCTTGAATCAATTCCCAATACTGATATTAATGATAGAGAGCTTAGCTTTATTGAGGGTTATCCACCTGATCTCATGTCAGTACCTGAAGGTTGTAGATTTTCAGATCGTTGTCCTAAAGTCATGGACATTTGCAAGTCAAGTACACCACCCGATATATTTATTGAAGAAAATCGACTTGTCAAGTGTTGGCTCTATAAAGAAGGGAGTGCTAGAAGTGCAAACAATAATTAAAGCAAGAGATCTAACAAAGCATTTTCCTGTAAAAGAACCTCTTCTTAAAAAGTTGTTGACAAAGGAGAGAAAATTTGTCCATGCGGTGAATGGAATAGATTTCGATATCATGGAAAATCAGACCCTTGGATTAGTTGGTGAGTCTGGAAGTGGTAAAACAACGACAGGCAGACTATGTTTAAGATTGCTTGATGCCACCAGAGGTGAAGTCAGTTATCTAGGACAAAATATTTTTGAATTGGAAAAAGAATCGTTGAGGAAGTTAAGGAAGGAAATTCAGATAATTTTTCAAGATCCTCTTGCCGCGTTAAATCCCTATATGAAAGTTGGAGAAGCAGTAAGACATCCTCTGGATATTCACAGAATAGGAACACCAAAACAGAGATATGAAAAAGTTCTGGAAATGCTAACAAAAGTTAATTTAGAACCCGCTGAAGATTTTTACAGTAGATATCCAAGAGAGTTATCAGGAGGGCAGCGTCAGCGAATAGTAATTGCCAGAGCATTGATAACAGAACCCAAGTTCGTAGTTGCTGATGAGGCGGTTGCAATGCTTGATGTCTCTGTTAGATCTCAATTGCTTGAACTTATGATCCAGCT
Organism: Kosmotogaceae bacterium; assembly: GCA_049975465.1. GTDB lineage: Bacteria > Thermotogota > Thermotogae > Petrotogales > Kosmotogaceae > JASMTM01. The sequence continues at coordinate 22,518 of JBNGCV010000024.1, forward strand.
CAAAAAAGAAATGAATTTGACATACTTGTTCATCACTCATGACCTGGCAACAACAAAATATATCTGCGACAAAATTGCGGTTATGTATCTTGGAAGCATTGTTGAAACGGGATCTTTTGAAGAGATTTACACAAATCCTATGCATCCTTACACAAAGGCGTTAATTTCTGCTGTACCTGAAGCAGATCCTGAAAAACAGAAAGAAAAAATTATTCCTGGGGGTGAAGTTCCCAATCCAATAGACTTGCCTAAAGGATGCCCTTTTCATCCACGATGTTCAGAGGCAAAAGAGATCTGTAAAAAAGAGTTCCCTGACACTATCAGGGTAAGTGATACAAGAAGCGTGAGTTGTCATTTATATAAAAATGCGTAGATTAACCCGTCCACGTTGTTAGATCAACGACGGGTGGGTGAACCAAATTTAGAGAAAACAAAAGTATACATGCGATAGTATATATGATCATGGGTGTAAACACCCATATTTTTTTGTTTTTTATTCTCATGTTAATCAATAAAATGGTTATATTTATAACGTAAAGCAATGCGATTACAACAGAATATTCGAAGCCATAGAAGTAAAAAGGTACATCATTTATTTGATTAACACTGTAATATGCATTTGCGCTTTCTTCCCAATATGGCCATGGTTCATATATGATTCTTGAAAGAATGTAGAATAGAAAAGTTAATGAAATGCCGGGAGTCATTTTCTTTAATGAAGGTCTGTGTTGACTGAACAAAAAAACCCCAAAATTATTCCTGAGACATGTACAATATCGTAATTTATCTGTAAAATATAAAGATGGTCTGATGGATTTAGTGTTGAAAGTGTTGCTATAAAGGAGATGCCAACGGTACCCATTGCTCCCTGCTTTGCCCATTCAACATCAAAAAGCAATCCAAACCAACCCATAAAGAAAACAAAATAGCATATATAGATCAGATTGTGGAGGTTGTTTGTAG
>JBNGCV010000025.1:0-18992 GCA_049975465.1 Kosmotogaceae bacterium
CTTCTTGCCAGTTTAATTACTTTTTCTCTGATTTTTTCTAAGTCCCTAAATTCCTACCTTTCCATGGCATTAAATAACATACTTAAAGGCTTTTCTTCCATGCGTAAAGGAAAATACGAGCGAGTCGTGTTGAAGTCAGATGACGAGTTGGCACAAATAGCCAAAGATCTCAATAATACTATGGGTTTTATTGAAAAAACACAGGAAAGACTAAAAAAGACAAACGAACTTCTACGCAAAGCAACAGTTGAAGCACAACAGGCTAACAAAATGAAATCAGAATTCTTAGCAAATATGTCACATGAAATGAGGACACCTATGAATGCTATACTGGGTTTTGCAGAACTTTTGTTGAGTGAAGAAACAAATAAGGAAAGAAAAAAATATCTGGATACAATTTACAAAAGTGGAGAACACCTACTAAATTTAATAAACGACGTTCTTGATTTATCAAAGATTGAATCAGGTCATATTGAAGTATATGAGAATGTTTTTAGTCCAAAAATGTTAATAAACCAAATGATAGAGATGTATTATCCAATGGCGAGGTCAAAGAAATTACATCTGGCAAGTAATATTGATGATAGTGTTCCGAAATATATTTTAGGTGATGAATTCAAAATCAGACAAATATTGACAAATTTAATTTCAAACGCAATTAAGTTTACAAATATTGGAACAATAACGATATTGGGAAATTATAGAGAAGGTTATATGATCTATGAAGTACATGATACCGGTATTGGGATTTCGAAAAAAAGGCTTGAAAACGTATTTGAACCCTTTGTTCAAATTGAAAGTAATATGTCCAGACGTTACGGTGGTTCAGGGCTGGGTCTTGCGATTACCAAACGTCTTGTAAATTTACAAAATGGAACGATTAATCTTAACAGTGACCCTGGCAAAGGAACAACAGCCGTAGTGAGAATACCTTCAAATGTCCCCTCTAAAAAACAACTTTCTCAATCAATCAGAGGTTCAAAAGAAAGTGAAAATATCGCAATAATGATTGTTGGAAATAACGAGGAATATTTCAACACTCTTTCCAGTATATTCAACAAACTTGGTCTAAAATATAAAACGATAAAAGATATTCCACTAATAAATCACTATCTAAAGCAAGATGACTACAGATTGATAATAATCAACAATTCTGATCTCGATGAATCACAAAGAAGTAATCTGTTTACCGAGAAATTTCAGTCTATAGATGTTCCGGTAATTTTAATTGGCAGTTTATACAATAACAAATTACCATTACCTGAAAATCAATTCAGAGTAATAGATGATTTTAAAAATGAAGAAAAATTGATGGAAGCTGTTTCTAAATTCATTCCTGATTTGAAACCTTTTCTTAGCAAGAGAGCAATCAGAATACTGGTCGTCGAAGACAATGAGCCAAATCAGTTACTGATTAAAAAGATCCTTGAACGTGCAGGCATCAAAGTCGATGTTTCATTTAATGGAAAAGAAGCTGTCCAGATGATACTTGAAAATGTTTACGACCTCGTTATTATGGATATGCAAATGCCTGTTGTAGATGGATACGAAGCTACCCGACAAATAAGAAAGATGGGTAATAATATTCCAATCATCGCTCTCACAGCACATACCATGCAGGGCGATGAACAAAAGAGTCTAGAAGCTGGTTGTAATGCTTACCTCGGGAAACCGATAAAACAAAAGGAATTACTTGATATTGTACGGTCATTTATCGGAACGTCTGGAAGAGTTACTAAGTCAAATAGATCCTTGTTAAGTCAGGATAAGGAAGCTGCCGCCGGTCTTTTTATTAAAAGAGAAAAAAGAATTGAATTTTTTGCAAAAAACATGGGCATATCACTAGATGAGGCAAAAACGATGTTTGAAGAATATGGAAGTTTTTTGGGCGAAAGAATTGATTTACTGAAAAAATCCCTAAATAAGAATGATTTTGAATCAATTGCAGTTGAAGGGCACAGTATAAAAGGTTCAGGCACTATGTACAGTGTTGAAGAAATTGCAGAAGCAGGGAAGAATCTCGAATTGTACGCAAGAGAAAATAATAAGGAAAAAGTAACTGAAATAATCAACAAAATGGAGAAAATTCAAAAAAAGTTATGGCCTGACTAAATTGTTATCGTAAGTTTATTTTTACCATTTGAATAACTGTAATTAATGTCTTTGGATAGTGATTTTATAAGAAATATCCCCATTCCTCCACGTTCAAACTTATCAGTTTTATCCAGGTCAATATGCTCGTATTCAAGCGGGTTAAAAGGTTTAGATTCATCCTCGATTAAAATAGTATAACTGCTATTGTTCTTGTCAATGCTGACCCAAATTTTTTCATCAGGGGATTTTTCATAACCATATTTTACGATATTAGTACATATCTCTATTACTAACAAACCAGCCCTAAAGGCAAGTTCATTACCACTTCTTTTTGCTATAAATGAGTAAACTTCTGCCGAAACATCATCTACTGCATCAAGTGTCGATGAGATTGTTGTTCTATATGATTCTGTGTTTGTCATATTCCCCATTTCAAAGATCCTTAATTATTTCTTCGGGTCTTCTATCATCCATTACAAACAATTTATCCAGCTTCAACAAAGTAAGGATATCTTTCACTTCTTTTCTTAATCCGGATAATAACATTTGCTTTCCAGAAGAAGTAATTGATTTATAAATACTAATAATAGATGCAATACCCATACTGTCAATAAATATAATATTCTGACAATCAAAGATTATTGTTTCTAAACTGTCAAGTCTTTGTTTTTTAAACCATTCCTTCAATTCAGCAGTTATCTTTCCTGTTAATCTGAATTCTTCCTCAGAGGAAATTATCGCAGCACCTTTGTCTCTTTTCTCTAAATAAAACATAATTTCACTCCTGGGTTTCAAAAATTGATGGCAACAAAAGTAATGTCATCTTCGTAATATTCGTACATTCGGTAGTTTTGCAGATATTCTTTTAGGTCTTTAACAATATAATCCACCTTACATGATCTGTGATTTTCAAGGAACTTTTCCAAAGGCTTATATCCAAATGATCTATCATCTTTTCCTCTTAATTCCGTTAAACCGTCAGAGTAAAGGAAAATCTTGTCACCTTTACTGAAATCCATTGAATTGACTTCTCCTTTAATCAAATTAATGCCCACAAGACTTTCTTGCGGGAAGGTAATATACTCAGTATGTCCATCTCTTTGGAAAATCGGCAAAGGTATCCCGGCATTTGCAAGGTGTAACTTCTCCTCACTATAATCAATAAACAGTGCAATTATAGTAATAAATAATTCAAAACGTTCAAATTTGAAATTCAACTCCAGTTCTTTCATGAACTCTGTCAAATCAAAAATCAAATGAGAGTTTATATAATCCTCAATGAATCTATGAACCATCACCGAAAGCATCGAGGCCTTTACACCATGACCTGCTACATCTACTATATAAACAAACTTTTTTTCATCCCCGAGTTCAATAAAATCAAAAATATCCCCACCTACTTTGTAAGACGGTTCATATAACCATGAAATATCAGGATTTTCATAATTGGGGATTTCCGAGGGCACAAGAGCCTTTTGTATTCCTGAAGCAGCCTCTATATCCATTCTTAGATTTGTAACTGCTTCCTGAAGTGAGTTGATAAGATTGTGCATTTTAAGCTGTGTATTTACTCTTAACAGTACTTCTTCAGGAAGAAAGGGTTTTGTCACATAATCCACCGCTCCATATTGCAGTGCTTTAATCCGATTTTTATTATCTGATGAACCAGTTAGAACAACAACAGGTAGTTCTCTAGTGTCTGAACTATTTTTTAACTCTTTTAGAACCTGTAAACCATTTACATAAGGCAAAATAAGGTCCAATAAAACAAGATCAGGTTCTTCTCTTTCAACAATTTCTTTAACACCTGAACCACTATCATGCTCTAAAACCTCAAAAGATGAACGTTGCAAAATCTTCTTCAATAAAACTCTTACAGATGGGTCATCATCGATAATAAGAATTTTATTCATGCCTTTCACCCCCTTTGAGGTTATTCGAAGTACCTAAGAGCCTTCGCAGGAGACATTTTAGATGCAATATAACTTGGTATAAATGTAGCCATTAAAGATATCAAATAAAATATTACTCCCATACCAAGCAATTGGTCCCAGGGAATAGCCATGTTTACACCATTAAATGACGCGGAACTGAATAATTCCTGACTTGTTAAAGCACCGGTTATCATGCCGAGAAGAATTCCAATTAGGACTGTAAAGCTCGTTTCTATCCAGAAGGAGCTGAACACCATCTTTTTCGTGAAACCAATCGCTTTCAACATTCCCACCAATCTTCTACGCTCATACAGTGCTTTTACCATTATAATTGCTATTCCGACTATACCAACAATCATGCCAAAGTATAGGAATGAACGCAGAATATCTATCATACCTCTTATAGTCTGGGTCATTATATTTATTAGATCATCAACGAAAAGCGGTATCTGAGCGTTTGAATTTGTAACAGTTCTGAGATCTTTCATATGCGTCTGTTTCTCTTCAGTATTGTCTCCCATTAAATTAACAAGCACAATTGTTGTTGCATTATTAAGAGAATCTTCTGGTAGTGCATTCTCACTGATCATGAATCCTGATAAGAAGGTTAGGTTTGAGTTTTTTACACTACCAATTATTGTGAATTCTCCTAATTCATCTCCAACTTCAACAGAATCTCTTGATGAATGCTGTTCCATCGGTAAATTTCGATTGCCTGTAATAGTATATAAATCAATCTTATCTCCAATTTCCAGAGAAGCTATCGTTGACATTGCTCCATTCAATAAAACTGTTTTAGGATTGTCTCTCATGTAATTCCATAGATCCTCAACATTATTAACACTTCTATCGACCTCCGGGATTAATCTGAAATTTGACAGCTCAGGAAGTCCTACCCTACCAAAATCACTATCAAAAACATATGCTGAAAAACTAGATACCATTCCGGAAGCTCTTTTCAAACCAATACTAATGCTTCTCACGCCTGTTGATGACGTTATATAATCAAATTCGCTATATTCCTCAACACCTGCTGAATTACTTCTCATAGAAACTATCCCAACATCATATCCCATAAAAAACAGGTTTCTGCTCTCCTGTAGATTCTTTTCTTGAGAGTACGGAATAATAGATATTAATGTGATAATATAAATCACAAGAGCATACATTGCTATGGTTAAACCGGTTCGTCTTCGATTCCTTGCAGCAAATGCCAGCGCAACCTTGAAAACACCAGCACTTTCTTTAAATTTCTTGAATATTTCTGTTAACAGCATTTCAAAAATTCTTAGATTATAAACAACCAGTAGTAATCCCGCAAAAAGAATTGTAAACCCTTTAGCTATCATCAGTATAAGAGAATCTCCGCTTTGAGAAGAGATAATGTCTATGCTGTTGCTAAACATGGTAAAGATAACAGCAGCTATACCCGAGAGAGTAACAAGGAATCTTCTAAAGGCTTCTGGAAACAAAAAAGGAAAAAGCAATACCGCAACTACAAAACCTATGAAAAAACCAACAGCACTTGAAGAATTATATGATGCGATTACAACAAGTAGACCAATTATAAAACCAGCGATCGCTACGTACTTAATCAGTTGTTTCGAGCGCTCCGTAAAGTACTCTGGAATTCCTCTGACCGCTTTTACTATATTCATTCTCGAAATTCTTCTGCACGAATAAAGAACAACTGCCATTGGGACAATTAATCCAAGGAAAAAGCCATAAAATATAGATTGTGGTTTAATGTAAAAAGAAAATGACATCTGAAATGTTTGCCCGAATTGGCCAGCCCCCTCAATCGGAACAAGACTGGTTATGTTTGTAAACAAATTCACAAATTTATCCAGCAGAAACTTAGATATTCCCATACCCACGGTTACACCAATCATTGAAGCCAGAAGGGAATAAAAGAAACCTTCATAAAGAATAACCATGCTTACTTTCTTTCTTGTATATCCCAGGGCTCTAAGTGTTCCCAGCTCAGTTCTACGTTCCTCAGCAAGCATTAGATAGATATTTGCAAGCAACAAAACACCTGCTAAAATCGCAAAAAAACTTAATGCAAGAAACAATATATCTATATTGGATTGTGAAACATCTTCAATCTGCTCTTCTTTTATTTTGTTTACTTTCAAAGAAAGACCAGCTGGAGCGTTTTCTTCGATTAATTGTTCTACGCTTGAGCTGTGTTTTGCACCTGAAACATAGTCTCCTTTATTTGAAACAAGTAATTCAGTAAAAGCATCATCTATATTTATTCCTAACAATTTTCTAGCATTTTCCGGAGTTGTTATGATAGAACCACCGTAGTTGGTCATCGCTGTACCTTGATATCCTAAAACACCTTCGGGCTTAATAATGTTTTCAACGGTTACAGTGGGAAGCTCTGTCCAAAACACAAATCTAAGACTGGCATCTCTCATTAATTCCAGTTCGTCTCCAATTTTCAAATCCAGGTTATTTGCAAGTTTCTCTGAAATTATTACACCATTTTCTTGTAATTTAAGATCAAATTCATTTTCTTTGGAACCAAAACTAGACACTTTTTCACTATCAAAACCCATCAACCAAACAGTTTCAGAAAATCCTGATTCCATGTTTCTGGTCTTCCCGGGAATTCCAACAATAACATCTTTGGCTACAATAGGCATTACTCCATCAACCATATCTGATCCCTTTAATCTACTGGTTAGCGACTCAATTGTTTCATACTTTATATATGGGTTGTTTGTCTCTTCTACAGTTGCTGTGACTACAATATCAACCTCGCCAAATCTTTTTTCTATTTGCGAATAGATAAATTTCTGGAAAGAATCATTCATGGCAAAAGAACCAACAATCAGTGCAGTTCCAATTAATGAACCGGCAATAACAAGAACCGTATCGGCTTTTCTTCTAAATATATTTCTAAAGCCAATTTTAAACGCTATTTTATTTTTTAACATTGAAATTATTATAAAAACTATTGCAACTGCAATAGCTACTACAAGCGCATTTATAAGCATCTTATCTTTCCGTTACCTTTTCTTTAGAAGAAACTATTACTCCGCTGTCCATCTGTATAACTCTATCGGATCCTGAAGATATTCTTTCATCATGTGTAACTATTACGAATGTTTGGTTGTAATCTCTATTAAGTTGTTCAATCAGCTCCATCAGCTCTCTGCTTGTTTTTGTATCTAGAGCTCCAGTTGGTTCATCAGCCCAGATTATTTTGGGTTTATGCACTAATGCCCTTGCAACTGATACTCGCTGTCTTTCACCACCACTCAACTGTGAAGGGAAATAATCTGTTCTTTCTCTCAGACCAACTTTTTCTAGCATATCATTAGCATCTTCTCTTGCCTTTTTTTCATCATATCCCAGTGTTAATAAAGCAAGTTCAACATTTTCTACAGCATTTAAAACAGGGATCAAATTGTAGAACTGAAAGATAAATCCCATGTTTTTGGCTCGAAATATCGTTTTCTTGTCATCACTTAATGCATGTATATTTATTCCATCGATGTTTACAATTCCTGATGTTGGTTCATCAATACCGGAAAGACAATTTAATAAGGTACTCTTTCCACATCCTGAAGGGCCAAGGATTGAGAGTATTTCACCGTTGCTAATATCAAGGTCTATACCTTTTAACGCGTCGACTTCAATTTCGCCATTTCTATAAGTTTTTGTTAATTCCCTTACCTCCACAAACGCCATTGTTATAGCCTCCCGTATCCTTTATATTAGACTATTTGAAATTTTGTTCTATAACATCTCTTAATTCTTTCTTAAGTCGTTCAATGTTTTTTAAAAGATTCTTAAAACCCATAATAGCCATAATAATGATGGCATACATTGCACCATGTCCTATTATAAGGGTTATCAATTCTTTTATTCCATGCTGATAAAGAGCAGAAATCGAACTTAGAATAGGAAAAACAGGTGCAATAAAAATGGAGATTATGTAAAGTTTTCTTTGAAAAATCGCGGCTTTTCTTATTCTATTTTCAGTTTCAACAACCCAATTTTTTAGTTTTTTGTATTTTTCATCATCAACGTAATTTTTTTCTTGAAAGAAAAAACTCATTTCTTTTTCCAGCTCTTCGTAAACTGTGCCTCTACCTTCTATAAAATCAGAAATCAATTTCTTATTCTTTTCATTGAAACCTAACTTTCCAGTAGCCAGTAAATACGCCGGTATCACAGCCAGGGGAAACAAAATCAACAACCAGTCAAAAAAATACGCAAACAAATTAATTGAATATAGAGCTGATATTGCAGCAATATAATATATGAGAATTGACTTTTTCATTGATTCTATCCTTCGTTTTTCTCAGGCAATTTTTCCAGCATACTTTCAGAAGCTGAGATTTTTAGACTTGATTGTCTGATCTCCATTATCCAGTCAACAGGAATAATTTTTTCGGTTTTTTCACCCTTTACTGTAATATTTATAACTATATGAGTTATGTGACCTGAGTCATCTAAAATAACACTGCCAACCCTTCCAATTTCCTTTTCTTCAGCTGAAATTACAAATGCGCCTGCTTCTACAGCTCTACTTTCCTCTTCTATATTGTATTCCTTCATTAAAGGAGGAAGAGGGTAAAGCTCGGCATAATCTCCAACAGGTCTTAACCAGTAAATTGGCGTAGCGCCTTCTTCAGACCCTTCTCCTTTAACAAAATATGTCTCTTCAAAATCCTGTAAATGCTGAACCTCTTCGGCATTTACTTCAAGTCTTACTTCATCCGGAGCTGCAAAATATACACAATTAATGGGAGCCAATTTTGCCACTCTGTTGAAAAATCCTTTTTCTATAACTATATGAGTAACTTCGTTATTCGTCGGATGAACAACAATTCTGGTTAATTTTCCCAGATTTTTGCCATCAGAAGAAATTACCTTAGCACCCCACTTTAATCTGTTTTTCATCTTTTCACCCCCTGACTGTTAATATTTTAACATCAAGTACCCTAAACTGCTTACATAAATTATTTGTGATTCCTAGTGAACACCATAACATGTTAATTCAGGTCAAAAAGGACTTTTATTAAAGAACTTCACTATTTCAAAAACCCAGATTATTATAGTACTTAAAACAAAGGCTATCAGCAAATCAAACATAGAAAGTGGTACAGTTCCAAAGGTGCTTTGTAAAAATGGTACATAGATCACTGCTAGCTGTAATAAAAAGCTGGCAATAAGTGCCCACAACATCGTTGGATTCTTCCATGGTGGATCCTTAAAAATTGATAGTTTTGTTCTTATAGATGGAGCACAGAATAGTTGAGAGAAAACCAGCGTTGTAAATAACATCGTTCGCCAGGCTTCGTTGTTCATCGACCAGTAAATGATTCCAACTGTTAAAGAAACGCCTGCCAATAGGGCTCCAATAAGCGCTACTGTCCATCCACCTTTTCCCAGAACAGATTTACTTACAGGATTAGGTGGGCGATTCATAACGTCTTCTTCAGGAGGTTCTACTGAAAGAGCAAGAGCCGGTAATCCATCAGTTACAAGATTGATCCATAAAATTTGCAATGGCAACAGCGGTAATGTCAAACCCATGAACGGACCTATAAGCATTGTCCAGATTTCACCAAAGTTTGAACCCAGCATATATCTAATAAATTTCTTCAGGTTATCAAACATAGTTCTTCCTTCTTTTACTGCGTCTACAATAGTACTGTAATCATCATCAAGAAGAACCATTTCTGATGCTTCTTTGGAGACATCTGTACCATTTATCCCCATGGCTACGCCAATATCTGCTTTTTTAAGTGCTGGAGAATCATTTACACCGTCCCCAGTCATTGCTATCGTTTGACCAATATCCTGTAGAATCTTTACAAGTCTCAATTTATGATTGGGATTAACCCTTGCAAAAACCGAATGCGTTTTTACTATTTCCTTTAATTCTTCATCTGAAATATCATTTAGCTCATCTCCTGAAATAACTTCATCTTCATTTTCTGCGATACCAACCTCTTTAGCAACACTAAAAGCTGTTAGAGGATGATCACCGGTAATCATAATTGTTCTTACACCAGTGTTTTTTGCAACTTTTATTGATTCTTTGACATCATCTCTCGGAGGATCTATAAGACCAACCATTCCAAGAAAGCAGAACTCTTTCTCTTCAATTCCTTCAGTTTCACTGAACTGATCCTTTTCTACATTCTTGAATGCTATTCCTAAGACTCTGTAGCCATCTCCAGCCATTTCCTTGTTTTGTTCACTGATTTTTTCCTTGTATTCTTCATTTAAGGACTTTATTTCACCATCAATAGCTATTTCTGTACATGCTTCAAGCAGATTATCAACCGCGCCTTTTGCCAGTGCTACATGGTTTTTAACCCCAAACTTGCTTAAAACATTTTTTAAATTTGAATTTATATCAGCAATATCACCTTTTATTTCGTGAATCGTGGTCATTCTTTTTCTATCAGAATCAAAAGGATTTTCAGCAACTCTGGGCAGTATTCCCTCTAAATTATCTTTATCAAGTTTAACAATTTTTGCCGCTTCCAGTAGTGCTCCTTCTGTGGGATCTCCTTAAATCTCTGAGTCAACGGTGAAGGTTGAATCGTTGCATAAACCTCCGGCCAGAAGAATCATTGATAATAAGCTAGAATCACTGCTAGAATATTCGTCAAGATTTATTTCTACATCAATGTCAATATCAAATTGCTTGCTATACGTTTTTACTAAGGTCATCTGCATCTTGTTTTCTGTTATCGTTCCTGTTTTATCTGAACAAATTGTATTAACCGACCCGAGAGTTTCCACTGCGTTCAAACGCCTTACTAGAGCATTTTTCTTCAGCATTCTTTGCGCACCAAGAGCAAGCGCAATCGACACGACAGCAGGCATGCTTTCTGGAACTGCTGCTATGGCAAGAGAAACACCTGCCAGAAACATCGTTTTTAGATCCTGTCCCCTTAACAATCCCAGAATAAATACTAATGCAGCTATTGCCAGAACTATTACAACCAGCCATTTTCCCAATTTTTCAAGTCGTTTTTGTAAAGGGGTGTCTTCTTTTTCGACCTCCTGAATCATCGTCGCGATTTTACCGATCTCTGTATCCATTCCTGTTTTTGTAACTACTCCGACACCACGTCCATAGGTTACAGAAGTGCCTGAGTAAGCCATATTTGTGTGATCGCCAAGAGAATCAATCTCTCTATTAATTTTTTTTGAATTTTTGGTAGCCGGTTCTGATTCTCCTGTCAAAGTGGATTCTTGGATTTTGAGTTTTGAGGCTTCAATTATTCTTACATCAGCGGAAACATAGCTTCCTGCCTCTAACAGTACGATATCCCCGGGAACGACATCAACAGACTTAACATTTTTAAATTTGCCATCCCTCTTAACCGTAACTTCCGGAACTGATAATTTCTTTAACGCTTGCATCGCTTTTTCAGCGCGATACTCCTGAAAAAAACTTAAAACTGTATTCAAAACTAGAATTACAGCAATAACAATTGTGTCGGTGATCTCTCCTAAAAAGGCCATAATAACTGCTGCCACAATCAGAACAACTATCATGATCGAAGCAAACTGAGACCAAAATATTTTCCAGGCACTTCTGCCACTCTGTTTTTTTATTCTATTCTTTCCATAATCCTTTAGTCTGCTTTTTGCTATTTCATCACTCAGACCTTTATCTTTATTCGTTTCTAATTTTTCGAGTGTTTCTTCGACTGATTTTTTGTACCAGTCAGCCATGATTTCACCTCAACTAATTATTTACGAGTTACCTTGTCTTAGTATATTTTAACAGTTTATCTTCTCTAATTGATAGGTATTTATAAAACAAGTTAAACCCTTAAGCACGATTGATGATAAAATTGTCATATAATGATATTTATTTAAAATAATCGAGGTAATCTTTATGAAAGTTACCCTAATAAACGGTCCTTCCAGCTCAGGCAAAACTTCTCTCGTTCTTGATGAAATGAAGAAACGTCATCAAAAGAATCCCTTTTCATACCTTTTTGTGGGACCCTCTGGTTTATACATCAGGAAAATTCGAGAGCGATTTCTTGAAATTACTGGAGGATTTTCTGCGACTAACTTTAAACCAATAGATCATTTTGCTGTCGATATTATGAGGGTGCTTAGACCTGACTGGCTTCACATTCACAACCATGTAATGAGAATGATCATACGAGAAATTCTTGAAAAACATAACGATGAAAAATATCGAGAATTGTCCGATTCTCAGTTATTTATTGACTACATACAGGAGATGATCCATGACGTAAAAGAAAATGCGGGATTTGATGGACTTTTCTCGGAAAATGATGAAGTTGCCGATTTTTTGAAAGATGTTTATATTGATGTTTCTGATAACCTCTCAAGAAAAAAAGTATATGACAGTTTTGATGCTTATTTGGCTGCAAAGAATTATATCAATGAAATTAATTTTGGAGAATTCGGTAAATTTTTGATATTAGATGGGTTTCATGATTTTTCTCCTGCTGCTTCTGTCTTTCTTAGTAATATTTGTAGATCCTTTGAAGAAATTTACATTACGATTCCTGATGATAAGCATAGAAAAGAGATCTTCCATCAAAACGCAACGATCAAAGACTTGGTCAATACCCTAAAAAATGAAAACGATCTGGAAGGAAATCAGTGTATTATTGAACGTGTTTTTTTGAAGAACCCATCCTACCCTAAAAAGCTTGAGCCATTTTTAAGTAATGTATTCTCTGAAAAGAAGAACAGCAACAAAGAGCGTAATAATGTGAGAGTTTTTAGTTGTCATGATATGTTTAAAGAGATTGAAAAGGTTACGCGCGAAGTGAAAAAGCTTATCACTAAAGACGGTTATCAACCCGATGAAATATCTATTGTAACTGGAGACTTTTCACTATACTATCAGCAAATCTCAAAATCACTTGATGATTATGGAATACCATACAGAGTTGAAGGTGATTTACCTATTCTCGAGTCAAAAGCAATACGAACACTTCTACTTCCTTTGGAAACCGCCGCAACAGGTTTTGACCCGGAGAAAATAATCGCAATGGCAGATGTAGGATACGCTGGAAAGGAAATCGACAATAAATTCTTCGAATCGGTAACAGTCAATTCAAGAATGCTTTATGACTACCCAAGATCAACATTGAAAAAGCGAAGGTCATCACTATTAAACAAGTTAGACAGGTACAAGGATCTTTTAATAAAAAAAAGGAGAGCAATCGAATCCCATTCAGAAGAAGAATTTGTCGAACAAGAATGCAACATTATTGACGAAGAACTAAATAGGATTGACAGTGAATTCAGTCCTTCATTGGACAGGATATTTCAGGTTTTGGAACCCTTTGAATCCTTAAAAAAACGCGATTGCAGAGTTTATCGGAAATATTTCGAAAATTGGGAACATTTATTGGAAATTAAGAACAATCTTGAAATGTGCAAAGAAGAGAACGATTTACTTGCGCTTAATCGTTTCTTTGAATTAATACTACCTGACTTTGAACGATTATTGATTTTTTTAGGTAAAAATAAACTATCTCCAAACAACTATTATTCATATCTTTCACATATTCTAAAAAACGAACACTATCAAACATCAAAAAAACTTGCTAACCGGGTTGAAATTCATTCGCTCATAAATGCCAGGCATTCAAAAAAGAAAGTAAAATTCTTTCTGGGATTTAAAGAAACAGATTACCCTAACGTTAGAATTAATCCTCTATACAGTTTCACTCAATTTAGTATGCACCCTCCGAGAGATCTACTCCTCACCCAAGAAAAACAACAAAAACTCAATCTCTACCTTGCTATTACAAGAACAGAAGATCATCTGTTTTTCAGTTACCCTCTGAGTACCATTGAAGGTGAGCCTATCTTACCCTCGCCTTACCTGGATGAGATTCTTGAAGCATCAAAAGCAAAAGTCGAAACAGTGGGCGATTCAGAAGGAAAACGAGAGATATTCCAAACCAACCTATCCTCCTGCATGAGTATTAAAGAACTGAAACTGACTGCAGGGAGCTACTTCAAAACACCTTATTGGGAAGATGTTAAAAATATGCTTGAAAAAGCTGGAGATTACATTGATATTGTGTCACTTGAGAACAAATTCAGGTATTTAAATAGATATTTTAACTGGAACTTAGAAAATAATATAAATCTGAAGTCAGTTATTGGAAAGAATTTTAGTTTTTCACGATTATCATTGTATAATAAATGTCCCTTCAGATTTTTTCTAAATTACGTACTGAACCTTACAGAAAAGCAGGAAGGACTCTTCGAACTTAATCCATTACAGGAAGGAAGCATACTTCATGGCGTTTTAAAGGATTTTTTCTCGAAGAGTTTTTCCGATTGGGAAGCATCTCTTGGCAACCACATAAAGAAATTTCTGATGTTCGACAGTGAGGTAATAAGACAATTTGAATTTAAAAGGCTGAAAAAAATCATAGAAGAATACATTTATATTAGGGAAGCAAAAGACCCGGGGATCGAAGGAGAGTTTAGACCACATTACTTTGAGGTGTCTTTTGGGTTCGGTAATAACGAACCTGTTGAGATAATCGACGGAATAGGCATGCGAGGAAAAATCGATAGGCTGGATCTGGATAAATCCACAGGTGGACTTCTCTTAATAGATTATAAAAGAGGTTCTTCAGGCGAAAAAGAGCAACTCATGCTATATTCACTGGCAGCAGAGCATTTATTTGAAGATAAAGGATATTACATTTCTGGAGGTACATTTAAACCTTTAACAGGGAAAACTATTAACAGTTGTGTCTTCACTTTGCACAGAAACAGCAACATGGAATGGAACTTTAAAAGATCATCTACACTCGATGAGAAATATATATTTAACTGGTTTTCAGATATAACATCATCTATATACAGCGGTCATTTTACTCCTGCTATGCTCACAAATCCATCTCAATGTTATAAATGTCCTTATTCAGAATCCCGCTTTTGCAGTGCTTTGATGTGGAGAGGAGAAAAAAAAGATGTCTGAAGCGCAGCGTAAAGGCTCGGTAAATAACGATATTTTTGTGTCTGCTTCAGCAGGCACAGGTAAAACCTATATGCTGGTAAAACATTATATCGAAATATTTGATAACGCATTTAGAAAAAATGAAAACATCGACGTTCACAACGTTGTGGCTATAACATTTACTAAAAAGGCTGCAAAAGAAATGAAGGATAGAGTGTTAAATGCTTTCGAGGACAGACTTAAAAAGGGTTATCCGGGAAAATGGAAATCGATTCGGGCGAGAATAATTTATTCATGGATATCAACCATTCACTCCTTTTGCGAACGTATTTTGCGGGAAAGTGCTGTTTTTCTTGGTATTGATCCAGGATTTGAGGTACTTTCCGGTATGAAAAAAACTGCTATAGAAAATAGAGTAGTCATGAGATATTTTGAAGAAAATATTGACTATATGGAAGAATTAATAGATTATCTGGGTGTTGATAATACTTTTAATTTGCTAAAAGAAGTTTTGAGTTCAAAAAGATACGAAATAGATTCTTCCAACCCTTTCAAAACAGATATGAAAGAAATAGAAATTGGGGAGAAGGGCAAAAAAATCCTTCAGGGAACAAGAGTATTTCATAGAAAATTCAAGGGTCTGTTACAGCTCTATGAGGAAGAAACTACCGGCAAAGGATACATAGATTTTGAAGACCTACTTATAAAAACCCGCGATCTTCTTAAGGAATTTCCTTCCATAAGAAAGAAATATATAAGGAGATTCAGATACATTCTTGTTGATGAGTTTCAGGATACAAACGAACTACAAAAGGAAATAATCGATTTGCTTCATACTAAAGAAGAGAATTATCTTTTTTTTGTAGGCGATGACAAACAATCAATTTACAGATTTCGGGGTGCTGATGTTAGCGTTTTCAACAAGGCCAGGGAACATTTCTATCAGAAAGGCTCGAATATTACGCGACTAACTACAAACAGGCGCTCACATCCTGATATTGTAGAGTTTCAAAATAGGTTATTTGGAAAGGTTATGAACCCACGGCACGCTGAAAAATTGTTTTATTCAACCTATGAAACCACAATCAATCCATTACCATATGAGTTGGCTGATAACGCTTCACGGGTAAGGGTATTATTCTCTGAAAACACTTCAGTGGAACCTCTCCGCATTGCAAAATACATAACTGATTTGTTAAATGAAGAAATAACCTTTCGCGATAAAAACGGAAACTATGAAAAGAGAGTGATCAAACCGGGAGATATTGCCATTCTCTTTAGAAAATCAGGTAAAGTCAAATCATACGAAGAACAGCTAGAACAATACTCCATACCCTTTTACACAGTTAGCGGAAAGAATTTTTACGACAGGCCTGAAGTAGCTGCTCTACTGGCCTGGCTTGATATTATTGTAGATCCATTAGATGATAACTCATTTGCAAAATTCCTACTTTCACCTGCTATGGGACTTACACTCGATGAAATTGTTGATTTAAAGGGGAAAAAAGATCATTTCTATCAGTCAATAAATCAATCACAAAATATCACTGTGCAAAAACTAAAAACGTTGTTCGATCGATACATGAGACTCAAATTTGTATTGAGTCCCGGAAATCTTCTTGAAAAATTTGTGTCTGAAACGGATTACCTGGCGAAACTTTCATCACTGCACAACTCTCAAAGAATGATTGCCAACGTTGAAAAACTTCTTGAAATTTCAAAAGAACTGGACAGGATGGGAACAACCCTAAGGGAGCTATCCTCAAATCTAAAATCCTTCGTTGATAGCACAGAAGAAACAGAAGCAACACTAGAAACAGAACAATCGAACAGCGTTAAATTGCTTACTGTTCATAAATCAAAGGGTCTTGAGTTCCCCATCGTATTGTTAGCTGATTGTTTCTGGCAGAAAAAAAATTCAACTGGCCCCGAAGTTTTGTTCGGAGAAAACGGTTATGTGATTACTGAAAAAATGAGTACCAGTAATGATGAAACTATTATCTCAAATTTAGTTAGTGATGAACTTGAAAAAGAACGTGAAGAAGAAAAACGAACACTGTATGTAGCAACCAGTAGACCAAGAGAAATGCTCATTTTAAGTTTGAATGGCAAACCTACTAGTAGGCGCCCCTGGTCACAAATGTTTCTCGGAACTCTTATTGATTACGATGAAAAAGAATTGCAAATATCTTCAAAGATGTCAGATCTTGTAGAGGAAGTCGATCCTTCAGGCGAGTTCAAAGAATATGTAAGCAAAGGCACAGTTGAACCACCGTCTGAATTTGACATAGAATTAATAAAAAATCTTGATTCATCTACTTACAGTGAATATATTTCTCCAACTGCACTGCAGGAAGAGGTGAATTTTGATTTTTGTGATAACGGTGAACCTACGGAATTCAAAAGAGATCCTAAAGAATTGGGAACATTAGCCCATTCTTTTCTTGAGCAGGTGGGTGTTAAAGGAACCACTTTAAAAAGTTTGGTTCAAGGTGGTGACCCGGTAGCAGTTGATAGAATAAGGTTTTCTGAGGATGACTTGAAAACGGTAAAAAATGTACTTGAAAAAAACATTGAAAATCAATTGATCAAAGAAATTGAACAATCTAAGAGCGTAATTAATGAAAACATGTTCCAAAAAAAATTCGGAAAATACATACTTGTTGGCGTAATTGATAAACTCTATCTAACCCAGGAAGGCTGGAAGATAGCCGATTTTAAATATGCTCATTATGATAAAAATACTTTAACTAAATATACATTTCAAATGCAGTTCTATTATTATGTTTTAAAGGAACTTCTTAATCCAGTGGAAATTAACTTGCTTTATTTAAAAGACAGCAAGACAGTAAGCGTTAAACCCTCTGAAGATTTTGAAAAACAGCTTGTAGAAGCTTTAAAACAAGTCGAAAAGAAGGTGGTTAAATGATTCTTAAACCAACACGCAGATCGTTCTTTTTAAGATACTTTATTTTTCCTTATTACTTAATCTGTGGCATTGTTATGATCTATCTTGCAAATCTTGAGATGGTTAAAATTGCTTCAGCAGATTTCTGGAAATATCTTGGGATATGGCTTGCATTAACCATGATACCTTCTCTCATTCTGTCTTTTTACAGAAGACGCTTTGGCTGGTTTTTCTGGACCCTGCTAATGAATATTATTGGCTGGACTGGCTATTTTTATCTACAAAGTGTTGAGGAGTTTGAACAGCAGCTAAAATACGAATCTCTTGTAATGTTGGCAAAAAACGCGCCTTATATGATTTTCATAGTTGTATCCTTGATCGCACTTGTAATTATTGAGTTATACAGACTCAGTTTTAAATATGAAATTTCGAGAACAAACATTTCCATAACATACGGATTATTTGGAGCAAATAAACAACTAATAATTTCAAAAAATATTACAAACGTTCTGAAAAAGCGTTCTGTAATAGAATGTATGCTTGGGATTGGGCATGTTATTCCCGTAACATCTTCAGGTATGGGCGCAGGTGATACTGGTGTATTTGGAGGAATGGGTGCAGGCATTGGAGCAAAGAACACCGGAGCTGGTGCATTCATGGGAAAAACCAGCACTGAAAAAGAATTTGTCGCTAATCCAAAAAACTGTTTGTATGGTGTTGCAAATCCAGATAAAGCGATGAATTTTATTGCACATTTACTCGTAGATGAAAATCAACCACCTCATGATATTTCAGGTGATCCAAAAGAAGACAATACTATTTCTGATGAAAAGAATTAATAGAAGTGGCGTGCCCGGGGCGATTCGAACGCCCGGCCTCCAGATCCGCAGTCTAGCGCTCTATCCAGCTGAGCTACGGGCACAATAAATGGCGGAGAGGGAGGGATTCGAACCCTCGGAGGGCACAATGCCCTCACTTGCTTAGCAGGCAAGCGCCTTCGGCCGCTCGGCCACCTCTCCGTTCCTAAAAGATTCTATCACGCTCAAATATGCGTGTCAACAATTTTTTGTCACCTTGATGGCATCCAAAA
>JBNGCV010000026.1:0-17229 GCA_049975465.1 Kosmotogaceae bacterium
TCTTTACCGGGATATAGAGAGATTTTTACCCCATCTATTTCCTTAATCTCTTTGGATAGTTTTTCCACTATTTTAGAGCTTACCTCAGTTGAAGGTCTTCCGGCTCTTCTATCAACGATTGTTTCACCTTCAACTGTTGCAAAATTAGCTCTAGCCACAAGGTCATTCCCCTCCACTTCAACATCTATTCCAAGCGCCTCTAGAATTCCTCTACCAATGCGGTACTTCAAAGGATCATAGCCAAAAAGACCGAGATGACCGGGTCCGCTTCCAGGAGTAACACCTCTAATTACAGGTATTGTGAGTCCTAATTCTGATTCAGTCGCTAGTTTATCAAGATTTGGTTTATTTGCTGCCTGGAGTGGAGTTTTACCTTCATAAGGAATATCACCTATCCCATCCATAACCACCATAAGTAATTTTGTTTCATTGCTAAACGAGAGTTCTTTAATAAGCTCCTGTCTATCCATATGCACATCCCTCCTTTTTTGTTTATACTGTTGAAATTTTACCACGCAAATCATTACCAACACATGCTAAAATGAATATGATTAATATGGAGGGCTGAACGTGTACTTTTATAATAATGTGGTTCTGATGGGTTACTATGGTTATTCTAACCTTGGAGATGATCTTCTATTTTTGACAACATTACACATCATCTCAAAATCTTATGTAAAGAATGTGTTTGTTCCTGCTCCCAAACGTCTAAAACACTTAAGTGATCTCTTCCCTGATAATCTAAATGTTAAAATTATCGATCGATATAATCCTATTTCAGTTATCAGAGCTATAAATAGATCCCGGGCTACGATTTTTGGCGGAGGTAACTTATTTCAGGATGAAACAAGCAATCGTAGTTTCATGTATTATTATTTCACAGCAAAACGTACATTATCCATCGATCATCCTTTACTTTTGTTATCACAGGGATTTGGTCCCATTAAAAATCCCAAAAATTTGCAACGATTGAACTCAATCGTTAATTCTCCTTTAACTTCGGGATTATTGAGAGATAAAAGTTCATTTCATTATGCATCAAAAAATTCTAACAATTTTGTGCTAGGAGTAGATTACGGTCCACTTTTTTTAATGCAAAATGTGAAATTTTCTACTAAGTCAAAAGATAAAAAAATGGCTACACTTGTACTTAAAAACGGTATTAGAATAGAAGAAATAATAAAACAATTGAAAGCTAACGGAATAGAAAAGGTTTTTATAACAGGATTTCAAAACCACAGAGAAAAGACATTGATTACGTCATCTTTATTACTGGCAAAAAAATATAAACTTGAAATTTTAGAAAATTCAGATAATTGGATGGATATTTTAAAAAATATTTCCAGATCACAGATTGTAATTACTGAA
The DNA here is from genome assembly GCA_049975465.1 of Kosmotogaceae bacterium. Lineage (GTDB taxonomy): Bacteria > Thermotogota > Thermotogae > Petrotogales > Kosmotogaceae > JASMTM01. The sequence continues at coordinate 1,369 of JBNGCV010000026.1, forward strand.
AGACTACATGGAGGTCTTTTGTCCTTGTTTTATGGTGTGCCTTTCATCTGGCTTAAAGGGAAAAAACTGAATGAAGTGCTATCTTCTACGATAGATGACTACAACCTATCATACTCTTCCAACTCTTCCAAAGCTGGTGATATGGAAAAACTTATTAGTAAGGCTCTGCAAATCGGAAGCTTGCATTTCGCGTCGGAAAAATATCAAGCTCTATTAAAGGAAACAGAACGGAAAACTATAGAAATATTAAATTTTGAAGGGTGTAATCAATGATTGGTTCACATGGTAGGATTATTCTCAAAAAAAATATTAAAAGAAGGATTGCTAACGGACACCCATGGATATATTCAAATGAAATCTACAAAGATTCTGATTTCTCTGATGGTTCAATTGTGGATGTTTTTACCCATTCAAATCAGTTTATTGGCAGGGGTTTTTACTGTAAAAATACAAAAATCCGTGTCCGCTTGATTACCAGAAAATATGAAAAGCTGGATGCAGATTTTTTCAGAAGCAGAATTAAAAAGGCCTGGTCAATCAGAAAAAAATATTTAGCTGCTGAAAAACATAATGCTTTAAGAATCGTTTACGCTGATGCCGATTATTTACCAGGATTGATTGTTGATAATTACGGAGATTATCTTGTTGTACAGTTTAATAATAAAGGAATAAGAAAATTTAGGGATTTACTCGTTGAAATTTTGGAAACCCTGTTTAATCCAAAAGGCATTTACCAAAATTCGATTTATAACAAAGATGAAGAGAATTTTGCAGAAAGTGGCTGGATTTCCGGTAGAGGAGATGAATTGATTCCCTTTGAAATTGATGGAGTGATTTATTTTGCAGATACCCTGGGGCAGGGAACCGGATTCTATCTTGATCAGAGGGATCATGCTGAACATCTTGCCAGATATGCAAAAGAAAAAAGTATTCTTGATCTTTTCTCATATACAGGCAATTTTGCTGTAAGAATGCTAAAAAACGGAGCATTACACGCAACTCTTGTAGATAGTTCAAAAAGGGCGTTAGAAGTAGCAAAAGAAACTTTAAAATACAACAATATTGAGGATAAAGCCACCATCATAAATGAAAATGTGTTTAAATACATTAACAACGAAAACAACAAAGCAGAATTGATTGTGCTCGACCCTCCACCTCTAGGAAAATCATTAAGAAATAATTTTATAAAACTGAATAGTTATAAAGAGCTAAATATTCGGGCTATAAATACTCTTCCTAATGATGGTATACTGGGAACAACGTGTAGATCTTATAATGTTAATTGGTCATCATGGGATGAAAATATAAACAAAGCGTTCATTGACACAAATAGTATTGGACGATTATTATATAAGGATGGACAGTCGATAGACTTTTCACCGTTAAGCTGTATATACGAAACTTCTTACTTGAAGTTTAGTGTGTATATGATAGAAAGAATATAGACAAACAATTTGTATCGATTAAATTGATGTATAATAGTTTAACAGAAGTTCTATCCTCGATTTGTTTTTCTGGAGGTTGATATGAATGGCCAAGATATATGTGGTTACTTCAGGCAAAGGTGGAGTTGGCAAAACCACCATAACGGCCAACATAGGTTGTGCTCTTGCATCATTTGGTGAAAAAGTATGTTTGATCGATGCTGATGTTGGTTTAAAGAATCTCGATATTGCCCTCGGTCTTGAAAACCGTGTTGTTCACACCATACTCGATGTAGTAAACGGAAAAGTATCCCCTAAAGAGGCTCTGGTAAGGCACAAGCAATTTAAAGAACTCCATTTACTGGCGGCTTCTCAAATAGCTACAAAAGAAATGCTTTCTCCTGAAGATATGAAAAGAATAGCTTCAGAGTTGTATAACGATTTTGATTTTATAATAGTTGATTCACCTGCCGGTATCGAAAGAGGCTTTAGAAATGCAATAGCTCCAGCTGAACGTGCGTTGGTTATAACTACCCCCGAACTACCTGCAATAACGGATGCTGACAGGGTAATAGGTCTTTTAGATAATGCTGGTATAAGAGAAGAAAATGTCAGGTTGATCATCAACCGATTTAAAGCACGGATGGTCAAACGAGGAGACATGTTGACAACAGATGATATCAAAGAAAATCTTGCAGTTGATCTGATGGGAATTATCCCTGACAGCGAGGACATAATTGTATCTTCTAATAGAGGAATTCCGGTGATACTAAATGGCAATAAAGGTAGAAACAGTGTTGGTCGTGTTTTTGAGAATATTGCTTCACGTCTTCGTGGAGAAATGCTTTCAGTTGATAAAGATCTCGAAACCACACCTAACAAAGGCTTCCTTGAACTGATAAAACGCATTTTCGGGCGCAATTGAGAGGAGTTGATTGCATGTTCTTTGGACTATTCAGAAGAAAGAAAAAGAAAGAAGGAAGCAGAAAAGATGCAAAAGATCGTCTTCAGGCAATTGTTTCCGGACGCAGACATTCGGTGCCTGTACGCGAAGTAATATCGCAGGAAGTTGTCGGTACGCCTGACAAAGACATGCTCGGTCAGATCAAGAGATATGTTGCTCAACGCTTCAAGGTGGAAGAAGAAAATGTCCGTGTACAACTTGAAGAGCATAATGGTTACGTGGTAATCATCACAAATGTGGTTTTTCATTAAAAGGATGATTTCATGATTGTAAGAAAAAGCGTAAAAACTACAAAAAGAAATGAATTTGTTAATATAACCTCACTGGTGCAAAATGCGTTGTCGGAAAGCAATAATTCTGATGGATTCATTACAGTTTATGTGCCCCATACAACTGCAGGAGTAACGATTAACGAGAGTGCTGATCCGGATGTTGTATCCGACATATTAAATCATCTTAAAAAACTGGTCCCGCCAAACAAAGGGTACGCTCATATTGAAGGTAATGCCGATGCCCACATAAAATCGAGTCTAATAGGTTGTTCCATCACTGTTCCCTATGAAAATGGAAAACTTCTTTTGGGAACATGGCAGGGTATATTTTTCTGTGAGTTCGACGGACCGAGACACCGCAAATTGATCATTCAGATGTAGTTTTACTGGTTTTTCTTTTTTTATTCTCATAATATAGCACTGATTTAAATGTAAAAATAAAAGAGCCCGGAAACGGGCTCTTAAATGTGTTTTCAATATTTCAATAAATAAGTTTATTTTCGTTGTTGTTCCTCTTCTGCTGATTTCTTTTAAGCTGATTCACAAAATTTGCTGGAGCAACATCGATTACATTGTCTTTTTCCATGGTTTCCGCAACTTTTTTACGATATTCTTCCATTTGCTTTCTAATCTCTTCAACATCGCCATTAAGCCACTTAACTAAACCATCTGTTACATTGTCAATTGCCTCATGAATCGACGAACCTTCGTTTATTAAGCCAGCCTTTTTTGAGATCTCAAATTCTTCTTTAACTGCATTTCTAATAGTCTCTTTATCGACGCCATTATCTTCATTTTGCTCTTTATAAAGTCTGAAAAGTACATTGGATTTCACTCTCAGGTCGTCAACAGTAGCTTCCAGAGATTCAACTTTGGAGAGTAAAGATGTAAGAATATCTTCTAATGATACCTGCATGTTTTCACTTCCCTTCCTTTATTCTAATAATATGTTTGTTCAATATATTCTTTGTTACTAATAAGCTTATTGCACTTGTACCAATCGGTATTCCAATTCCCACTAAGCATGATAACATAACATTTTCCTTGAATATTAACAAATCGGTATTTTCTAATGAACTTATGAATAAGGTTAATACTACTATGTTTCCAAAACCTATAACAAAAGAGATTATCTCGAGGAGAAGAGTGGAAGAAAAACCCAATCGTTTTTTATTAACTCCTGATTTATAGGCCTTTGACGAAAAATAAAACACCATCCCCAATTTCGCAGATATTAAAAATGTAATAAAAGCTCCGGGAATAATAAAAAAGTGAGTCAAACTAACATCTGATATAAGAATTGCAACTGACAGAATGCCAGAGAATAATAATGTATATACGGTTGCTATTAACAGGCATTTGGTGTTTAGTGTCTTTCGAAAACTAACCGGGAGGTAGGCCGGGAAAGGCCATGCAACAAATTCTGCAGAAAGCATAATAAGAACCATTTGAGACGTATACAGTGTCGAAATAAGCAACATTACAATTACAGTAGAAAGAAATTGACGTGTAATAATCAATATAATGGTTGAAAATAGAACAGGATAAAGGAGAAAGAAAGTCGCATTTTCCCCTCTAAACAGAAGTAGAAGCTCCTTTTTTATTACTGACATAGCTTTTTTTTCGGGTATTTTTTCTTCTTTTCCTCTGGACGAAGGACCAAAAACAAAGCCATTAGCAACACGAATGGACATCCTTATCAACCATACGTCTAATACTCCAAGTAATAACCATTCAATTAACCTACCTTTTGAAGCCAACATCACCCAGGTGGATGGAAGAAATCTCAATTGGCTAACAGTTAAAAAAGCTTTATCCGCAGTCATACTTCCTGAACCAACAAGTGAGATCATTAACAGGAATACACCCGCATTGAGCAGCGTTAAGAAACCACTTAGTTTCCTGGCAGTAGTTTTAGAGATAAAAGTACCAATTAATTTACTAACCGGAACTGAAATTCCCATTGCAAAAACAAAACCAAGAATGGCTGCTCCTGAAGATAAAAGGACAGTTATACCACCTTTTGATAATCCATAAACAAAAGCAACAGAAAAATATAAAGCAAAACTGACAAAGGTCCCCAGAAATGCTTCAAAAAATTTATAGAAAAAAATCGAAGCGCGAGAAATAGGAAATTTTAGAAGGAAACCTATTTCATCTTCATCATACAGGTTATAAATAAAGAAAGGAATTTGATTTAAGATTGCAAGTATCAGCAGTATTAAAGAAAAAAAGGAAAAATAGGCATCTGCAAGCGTTAAGAGCGATTCATCTCCAAAAATTTTTACCCCATCAAGCTCTTTGAAAAAATCTATTGTAGGTAAAAAAGCCAGGCAGAATATTGCAAGGATAACTACTAAATAAAGGACAGGCAGTTTCCTGAACTTTTCATTTCTATTTATTGAGGTATTTTTCAACCTGTATTTTACAAGTAAAGCAAAATCTCCCATTAATTATCACCAGATAGCCAGTTTTCTTTAATCAAGCTGGTCAATAATATCGTAGAACTCATCGCCACCGGTAAGCTCAAGAAATAGATCTTCAAGGCTTTTGTTGCCCTTGTTAGATATCTGTCTTAATTCTTTCATAGTTCCTTCAGCAATCAATTCACCTTCGTTAATAATTCCTATTCGATCACACATCTTCTCAGCCACTTCCAGAACATGGGTAGTCATAAAAATTGTGGTTTCATTATCAGCCATTTTTCTCAGAAGTAATTTTAGAAGTTTTGCGCTTCGAGCATCCAGACCAACTGTGGGCTCGTCCAAAAAAATCACTTCAGGCTGTCTCATCAAAACTGTTGCAACCATCAATTTTTGCTTCATACCGTGAGAATAATCACCAATAAATTTGTTGAGATAATCAATGCCAAAAATATTGCATATGTCATTTAATCTTTTTTCAACTTCATCGACATTTACCTTATATATTTCCATGATAAATTTAGCGAATTCATAGCCTTTAAGATTGTCATACATTCTGGGTTCATCAGGTACTACCCCTATTTTCCTCTTTATACTCATCTCATTATTCGACATGTTCATATTCAATATTTCTACTGAACCATTATCAGGTTTAAGCACCCCGGTAAGCATCTTAATAGTTGTTGTTTTACCTGCTCCATTGGGTCCAAGAAAACCATAAATTTCACCGGGATATACATCAAGATCTAAATTTCTTACCGCTATCAGGTCCCCAAAACTTTTTGTAAGTTTTCTGGTTTTTATCATATATCAGGACCTCCCATTATTGATCATACATGTCAGGTGCTTTATCAAAAAAGGTAGCTATTCGAGGATTAAACGTAAGTTTTACAATACCAATAGGACCATTACGTTGTTTCCCAATTATCATTTCCGTTTCATGTGGCTTATCAAGAGCTTCAGATTTATCTTTATAGTACTCTTCTCTGTAAAGAAAGCTTACCATATCAGCATCCTGTTCTATGGCTCCTGATTCTCTTAAATCACTCAGTCGTGGTCGTTTGTTTTCTCTTTGCTCAACTGCTCTTGAAAGCTGAGACAATGCAACTACAACGACATTCAATTCTCTCGCTAGTAATTTTAAAGATCGCGATATCTCAGATATCTCCTGTTGTCTATTTTCAGCTGAACCTCTAAGATGCATCAGCTGCAAATAATCTACAAACAACGCTTCAATATTGAATTCAGATTTAATTCTTCTTGCCTTCGCTCTCAACGTTCGAGGATCAAGCGAAGGTTCATCATCAACAACTATTTTAGAACGATAAAGAGCATCAGCAGCTCGAGTTAAAAGATCCCATTCATCAGTACTAAGATAACCCGTTCTTACATTATGAAGATCCACTCTTGCCTCAGAACATAATAATCGTTGGGCAAGCTGCTCTTTAGTCATCTCCAGACAAAAGAAAGCAATTGGGATATCGTTCTTTAATGCCATATTTTTGGCTACATTCAAAGCGAATGCTGTTTTCCCCATTGACGGTCTGGCTGCAACTATTACGAGATCTGATTTGTGAAAACCGGTTGTTATCTTATCAAGCTCTCTGAAACCAGTAGGAATACCAGTAACGAGACCACCCGATTCGATAGTTTCAGGTCTATCTTTCAATTTCTCAAGGTCTTCAAACACTGAATTCATTATTGGTCCCAATTCTCTGTATGATCTAGAACTCTGACTTTCAGTAATACGAAATATGAGTTTTTCAGCGTTATCGAGTGTTAACTCCGTGTCATCTGATGCATAGGCTTCCTGTGCAATCTTTCCTCCGGCATTAATTAGAGCTCTTAGAAGCGCCTTTTCCTTAACAAGTTTTGCATAATATAACACGTTTGCAGAGGTTGGAACCACGTCAGCCAGCTGAACTACTGAAACTTCTCCCCCTACATTCTTTAAGGCGTCTGTAGACCTCAAACGTTCGGTTATTGAAACAATATCAACAGGAAACCCATTATCGAAAAGATATTCAATAGCAGCGAATATCAATTTATGTTTGTGCAGATAAAAATCATTTGAACCGACAATTTCAATGACTTCAGGTAAAGCTTCCGTATCAATGAGAACGCTTCCTATAACTGCTTCTTCTGCCTCTACGCTATGAGGAGGGGTTCTTGGTTCCACGATCATCATTCCTCTCTCAGGAATTTTTCAATATTATCTACAAGCTCTTCTGCGGGGAGATTCGTAACGATTTGGCCCTTTGATTTTCCACAACCTCCATTAACTGGCAACTCTTTTTTAATATGGGTAAAAATGTTTCTAAGATCAATTTCTTTGGAGAAGATCATGAATTTATTTTCTTCAATTTTACCTATAAACACATACTTTTTGTTATCAATGTATTTGGGAATTTTTTCAATAATGCTTTTTTCTGCATCCAAAAATTTACATAAACCCTTTTCTTCATTTACTTCCCTTGCATAAAATTTAGCTAAACTATCCTGTAGCTTATTTTCATTTCTTTTAAGATCTTTTATTTCTTCTTCCATCTTCTTCAATTTATCGGGAATCTCATTCAAACCACAGGTCAGTTCTTTATTTATCCATTTTGTCAAATGGTGGATATTCTGAAAATATTTCAGCGCTCTTAAACCTGCTACAAAGTATAATCTGGTAAGCTTGCTCTTTTTCTTTTCCGTCTTTAATATCTTCAAAAAACCAAGTTCACCTGTATTATCTACATGAAATCCGCTACAAGCAATTCTGTCAATTTTCTCTATGCTAACGATTCGAATTTTCTCTTCTTTTTCAATCAGTTTACTATCTACAGGTTTTCTCAAATTCAAACTGTCTATTTTTTCAATGGAATATTCTTCTTTGTAGACGTTTCGACATTGTCTTACTTCATCAAAAAAATAGTTTTCCACAATCTTTTCATGACCTACTTCAAATTGTGGTAAATCAATATCTATTGTGGAATAATTTTCCCCCATTTGAAATCCCTTTGTTTCTGCATTAAACTCTTTACTTATAATTGCTGATAAAAGATGCTGCGCAGTATGTTGCTGAGCTATGTCATATCTTCTGCTCTTATCTACTTCCAGTTCAACTCTCTTACCAATCTCGAAGTTTTTCTCTGTATCAACTGAAACACATATTTGTTTATTACAGCGCTCAACGAACACAAACCTTTCCCCGTCAATAATTCCTCTGTCACCCAGCTGTCCCCCTTCTTCATCGGGAAAAAGGTCTTTGATATCAAAACAAACTTTTGTAAACCGCTTATCTTTTAGAACATTTGCAATTTTTACAATCATTTTCTCTCCTATGACTTGATATTATGGACTTATATATGTAATAATTATACAGTAGATATTTTTTTCATGAAAGGTTTAAATGAATTTACGGGGTGATATAATTGCAGGAGAAACCAATCCTCGACGTTCGTAATCTCAGTACTTATTTCGACATTGCCGAGGGAACGGTAAAAGCAGTACAGGATGTTTCTTTTTCTTTGAGTAGAAATGAAGTTTTAGGTATAGTAGGTGAAACAGGGTCGGGAAAAAGTGTAACTGTAAAAACAATAGCAGGTTTAGTCGATAAACCTGGCTATATTGCTAATGGCCAAATACTTTTTGATACAGATGAGTTTTCTAAAAATGGAGAAAAAACTACAATTGATTTGGCCAAAATAAAAAAAAGTAAATTTTCAAGGATCAGAGGAAAGCATATTGGGATGATTTTTCAGGATCCAATGACTTCTCTGGATCCTCTTTATACAATAGGTAGACAGATGACTGAGACTATTATTCATCATGATAAGGTTTCTGAAGAAGAAGCGAGGCAAAGAGCTATAAAGCTATTAGAACAGGTTGGGATACCGAACCCTGTTGAAAGAATTAATGATTATCCCTTCCAGCTTTCTGGAGGACAGCGGCAAAGAGTGGTAATTGCGATTGCATTATCATGTAATCCCGAAATACTAATAGCAGACGAACCTTCGACAGCTCTTGATGTTACCGTTCAGGCTCAGATTCTGGAACTGATGAAAGAGCTTCAGGAAGAATATCAAAGTGGAACGATTTTTATTACACATGATCTTGCAGTAATCGCTGAAATTGCAACAAAAATATCTGTCATGTATGGTAGTTACCAAATGGAGATCGCGTCAGCTGAGGTTATTTTCGGTAATCCAATGCACCCTTACACCTTTGCGTTATTGAATTGTATTCCAAGACTTGATGTAAAACAGACAGATCTTGCGCCTATACCCGGTCAACCTCCAGTCATGATGAATCCTCCTCGTCTTTGCCCATTTTTGCCAAGATGTGAAAGAGCTATCAAAAAATGTTATCAGGAATTACCTGAACTTGAAGAAATCGAAGATAATCATTATATTCGTTGCTTCAATCCTGTTACAAAAAAAGTTTCAGTTGTCAAGGAGGATATTGAATGAAGTTACTGGATGTACGCAATCTAAAAAAATATTTTCCAATCAGACAGGGATTTTTAATAGAGAGAACTGTAGGATTTGTCAAAGCTGTTGATGATGTTTCATTTACTTTGGATAGAGGGAAAAACCATGGTATAGTTGGTGAATCGGGTTGTGGTAAAACTACCATAGGAAAGACAATTTTGAGATTGCACGAACCAACCGAAGGTGAACTACTAATTGACGACGAAGACACTACATTCTACTTTTTCAAGAAAAAAGTTGCTTTGGAACATCTGAACAAAAATTATTTTTCTTTGCCAGCATTTAACAATGGCGGAAAGGACCTTGAACCCCATCAACTTAGAATATATGAAGTATACAAAAAAGCCAATAAAGATCCTAAAAAGACTTTGGATATGCTTTTTGAAAATCGGAAAAAGAAGACGAAACAGTTTCGTCAGAAGGCACAGATAGTATTCCAGGATCCCATGTCATCACTAAACCCAAGAATGACTGTAGGACAGATGCTATCAGAACCGCTTGTATTTCATGGATTTGCAAAGGATATTGACGAAGCAGTTAAAATGGTAAAGGATTTACTTTCTAAGGTAGGTTTAAAATCATACCACATAGATAGATATCCACACCAGTTTAGTGGCGGTCAAAGACAGAGGATCGCAGTTGCAAGAGCCATAAGTGTTAATCCTGATCTTTTGGTCTTAGATGAACCTACATCTGCTTTGGACGTTTCGGTACAGGCACAGATAGTTAAATTGTTTAAGAAACTCCAGGAAGAATTAAATGCAGGATATTTATTTATTTCACATGATCTTGCACTTGTAAGGTTTATATGTGATAGTGTCAGCGTAATGTATTTAGGTAGAATAGTTGAACAGGGAGACAGTCAGAAAATTTTTGATGATCCACTTCACCCTTATACAAGAGCTTTATTAGCAGCAGCACCAATTGCCGATCCTAAAAAGAAAAGAAATAGAAAAGACCTTGTTGGGGGACAGGTACCGAGTCCAATTAATAGACCGAAAGGATGTTTCTTCCATCCAAGATGTAAATATAAGATTAAGGGTCTTTGCGAAAAAGAATATCCATCAATGTTTAAGATAGAAGAGAACCATTATGTTGCGTGCCATCTATATTCAGATAGTTCTCTAAAAGGAGGGGAAAAAGCATGAAAAAGTTAGCATTGTTATTGGTTGTTCTCTTTGCAGTGGGCTTCGCTTTTGCTCAGGAACCAGAATATCTTGTAACAGATTATGACGGAAAGCCTGGAGGCACACTGTATCTAACAACAACGACGGGTCCAAAGACTTTAAATGATTCTTGGGCTCAGGAAACAAGTTCTACCGACATTATCGACTTATTCCTGGATTCTTTACTTGGCGCTGATCTTGCAGGTAATCCTTCAGGCGGAGGCCTTGCAAAAGATTGGTGGTACTCCGAAGATCAAAAAACCGTTTTCTTCCAGATTAGGAATGGATTAAAATGGTCAGATGGAGAACCTTTCACAATTGATGACGTTGTTTTCACCTTCAAAGACATTTACTTCGTTGAAGGTATGACAGCAAATGGACCTACAGGCTACTTTGATAGTAATGAAGAGCTTCCAGAAATCGAAGTTGTTGATGACACAACAATTTCTTTTACCTGGTCAACACCTTCTTACTGGGGCTTTAGAGCTGTCGGATGGACAAGCATACTTCCTAAACATGTCCTCGGTGAGGCTGTGGAGAATGGAACATACCAGCAGGCCTGGACAGTAGACGAAATCGATAAAGTTGTTGGTATGGGGCCATTTATTCCTGTCGAATACTCAGAAGGCACAAGAGTGGTACTAGAAAGAAATCCCCATTTCTATGCTGTTGACAAAAATGGTGTAAAATTACCTTATCTTGACAAAGTAGTTTTCCAAATTGTTCCTGATCTCAATACAGAGCTTTTGAAATTTGAGGCAGGAGAATGTGATATTTACGGACCAACAGCCGAAAACTTCCCAAGAATTGCCGAACAGGCAGAAGAAGAGGGTTGGGTAGTAGGTACCGGTGGACCAGTAACAGGTTCTAGTTTTGTTGCTTTGAACCTGGTTAATCAGGATGATGCTAAGAGAGCATGGTTCAGAAATGTGAACTTTAGAAGAGCACTTGTTTATTTGTTGGACAGAGAAAGTGTTATCGAAACACTTTACAATGGACTTGGTACACCATTGTACGGACCAGTTCCTCCATCTTCAGGATTCTACAATCCAGAAATTGAAGAAAAATTCCCATACAAATACTCCGTCATTAGAGCCAGACTCGAGCTTAAAAATGGCGGTTTTGATTGGGATAACACAGGAAACTTAATAGACGCTGATGGAAACCGTGTCGAATTCTATATGACAACAAATGTAGGAAACAACGTTCGTGAAGCCATAGGTAACATTATGGTTGAAAGTGCAAGCAAAGTTGGTATAAAAATCAATTTTGTTCCAATGCAATTCAATACACTCGTACAGAAACTTCTTGCACCTGATTTTGATGCTGTTATTATTGGTTTAACTGGTGGTTCAGATCCAGGTAGTGGTTGGAATGTATGGCGACTTGATGGTGGACTGCATTTCATGAATTACTCACCAGAACTCAGACCTGATACAGTATCTGAAGACATTTACAAGCAGTTTGAATGGGAAAAACGCATTCACGAGATTTATGTTGAATCACTTGGTGCATTTGGAGACGAAAGATACGATCTCTTTGCTGAATTCCAGATGCTTTGTGCAGAATATCAACCAATGATGTATACAATTTCACAGAACTATCTTTTTGCACATCAGGGTAATGTACATCTCGCCAATCCTAATCCAAATCCATTCGCAGGCCAACTATGGCATATATACGGAATCTGGAAAGACTAATATAAAGAGAAATTCTCTTTTTTCTACGGGAGGGAGTTCCCCTCCCGTTTTGCTGATTTCCAGCTTCTCAAGGAGGGAAGAAAGTGCTCAAATATATTGTAAGAAGACTTATTCTTGCTATTCCAGTGTTACTAGGTGTATCAGTTTTAGCATTCATGATAATTTCAGCGGCACCTGGTGACTTTTTAGACAACTACAGATTGAATCCCTCAGTAAGTCCAAAACAAGTTGAAATTCTTGAACGGCAGTTTGGTTTCGATAAACCCATCGTTGTACAATATTTCAAGTGGCTTGGTGAAGTTCTGCGAGGAAATTTTGGCTATTCATTTGTTTATCATGTACCTGTATTTAATCTTATCTGGAGAAGATTAGGGGCAACATTACTCCTTAGTATAACAACATTGATTTTCACCTGGGGTATTGCTATACCTCTGGGGATTTATGCTGCATTGCACCAATATTCGCTTTCTGACCAAGGATTGTCGGTGTTTGCGTTCATAGGTCTATCCATACCTAATTTTTTCTTTGCTCTTCTTTGGTTGTTTATGTCAGCAAAAACCGGCTGGTTCCCTATTGGTGGAATTATCTCATTAAATCACGATGAGCTTTCAATGATAGGCAAGATTGGTGATTATTTGTGGCATGTTGTTGGTCCTGTTGTTACTCTTGGTACAGCAGGTTTAGCTGGACAGATGAGACAGATGCGCGGACAACTTCTAGATAAGTTAACGCAGGACTACGTTATCTTTGCCAGAGCGAAAGGAATGCCGGAAAATAATGTCATCTATACCCATGCTGTAAGAAATGCTATTAATCCTTTAATAACCATGTTTGGCTATGCACTTTCTGCTTTACTTGGTGGAGCAGTCTTAACAGAAACAGTTTTCGGCTGGCCAGGAATGGGCAGACTTGTTATTGAAGCTCTTACATCACAGGATTTGTTCCTCGTTATGGCTTCTCTATTATTGGCATCGTTAATGTTAGTTATTGGAAATCTATCTGCCGATCTATTATTAGCATGGGTTGATCCCAGAATTCGCTACAGATTTAGATAGGGGTGAGTCTTTTGAATAAGAAAAATAATAAAAAAACGAATAAACCAGCTAAAAAAACTGAAGAAGTAAAAAAAGAAGATCTTTTTGAAGTAGAGTACTTGAATCGCTGGCAACTTGTATGGAGAGCTCTAAAAAGACATAAGCTTGGTATCATTTCAATGTGGGTTTTACTGATTTTTTACCTCATTGCGATATTCGCGAATTTTATCTCGCCTTATAATCCCTATACACAAAACCAGGAATTATCGTATTCTCCTCCATCAAACATCAGATGGTTAGATGAAGAGGGTAATTTGACCTGGCCTTATGTTTATCCTTATGTACTGGAAAGAGATCCTCAAACATATAGAACTTCTTTTGCTGAAGGAACTTCATTACAGCACATCGTAGCAAGTGACCTCAAAACTGGTGATACCAAAGAATTTACTATCGGCGAAAACAATGTCAATTCAATTTACATGGTTGTAGAAACAACACAGTTTGCGGAGGACGCAGAAGGAAACAGAGTTCAGCTTACTACAAGACCTGAATATAAAGTGGTTCAATCGCTAAAACTAAGCGAAGTAGGAATACTTAAAGGCACTTTAACCGAAGTGAAGGATGATACCAGTTCGGTGAAAAACTTATCAACCTGGCAGTATCCTGGCTTAAAGGAAATTGGTGAACCGGTAAAATTAATAACCGAAAAACGACTTCACAGACTTTATGCAATAACAAAAGATGAAATTGATGAAGTAGTAAGGGAAGCAATTGTTCTTGTAAATGATGTTTTAGATTTTGAAGGTGGAGATTTAGAGCTTGCAAAGAGTTATCTTAGTGAATTTGAAATAGACCCTGATTTGTTTAAGGTTGTTCAGGAACCAGAAGTCATTGAATATGAAACAAGAAAATTTCCCATTAAGTTTTTTATTAGGTCCTGGAAATACAAGCTTCTCTGGCTCATCCCAGCAGACATTCACCTTTTTGGAGTTGATACGCCCGCAGAAGTTCATCTATTTGGCGGGGATGCTTATGGTAGAGATGTGTTTTCAAGAATACTTTTTGGTTCAAGAATATCCCTATCTATTGGACTACTGGGAATACTGATCACTTTCACTTTAGGACTTCTTATCGGTGGAGCATCAGGTTATTATGGTGGTTGGGCTGATGAAATTTCAATGAGATCCACTGAAATTCTGATGTCAATTCCTGGCTTTTATTTGCTTATTTCATTGCGTGCAATATTACCTGTAGGGTTACCTCCACATATTACTTATTTACTAATAGTAGTTATTTTAAGTTTTATTGGTTGGCCTGGTATGTCGAGGGTGATACGTGGTATGGTTCTTTCTTTGAAATCTAACGAGTTTGTTGAAGCTGCTATGGCCATGGGTTATCCTGATAGAAGAATTATCTGGAAACATATCATCCCAAATACTTCAACTTATATAATAGTTGCAGCAACGCTAGCAATACCTCAATATATAATCGGTGAGGCAGGGTTAAGCTTCCTCGGTTTAGGTATTACAGAACCTTCAGCTAGCTGGGGACTGATGCTAAGTCAAGCACAGAACATAAAGTCTATGACCGAAGCTCCCTGGTTATTATTACCGGGATTGTTTATATTTATAGTAGTTATGGCGTTCAACCTACTTGGTGATGCTCTTAGAGATGCACTCGATCCAAGAGCATTAGGAATATAAAGTGCCTTGATTGGATAGCTATAACCGAAGTAGTGAATTGCTTTCTTAATTTTGTTAAATGAAAAATAATCGCGAGCTCTCCAGATTATCCTGACTGAGGGCTCGTTTATTCTTTTGTGCTTAATACTACTGATAATGCAAGCATTAAACATAAAAAGAGAAGCATAAGTATTCCTGGCAAAGATGGGATATCCTGAATATCAAAAAGATTGTATAAAGGACGAGTTAACCAACCAAGTCCTTTTTGATAAACTCCATATACATATATTACAAGTGCTGATGAACTCAGAAAAATTAGAATAGCCTTTGCTATCTTCTTATAAGAAACAGTCAAAAAAACTTGCAAAGAAATGGCTAACAAACACAAATTAGCAGAAAACCAGATAGAAATCTCCGAGAACTCAAGGTTTTTCTCAAGTAGATTCCCCAAGAAACCACTTCCAGCAGAGATTATTAATAAGGATACAGTTACTAATAGAAGAATGTCAGTCAGTATTATAAAAATGGTCTTCATACAATCTACCCCCAAACAAATTGCCTGATTAAAATGTCCATCAATATTATTATACTAAAGACCAACAGCAAATAAATTTGCACAAGAAAACATATTAATATCAGGCTAATCCAAAGATAGCGTAAAATTGGTGCTGTAAAAAGAGAAAAGCCCTGTATCCTATAATAGTATAAACCTATATAAAGG
>JBNGCV010000027.1:0-16812 GCA_049975465.1 Kosmotogaceae bacterium
GAAGAATTTCGATATCTGTGAATTCATCGTATTCGTTGTAAATCATGTATTTGTATCCCTCAGTAACCGGGAAAAAGCTTCCTTTTCCAGGTGGGGTCTGTACATAATTGTTAATCATTTCGTCTAATAAAACGATAATATAATCAGCCCCTTTTGAGTGGAGGTTTTTGCCAGCAAAGATGAATTCTCTGGTTCCGTCGCTATTGTAGTCTTCCAGTTCTGCTACATTAATTGGTCCCGGATGCCAGAGTTCTCCCGAAATTTTTCCAGTATCATCGATAATTGCAACAATGCTATTCAG
This sequence comes from Kosmotogaceae bacterium, assembly GCA_049975465.1. Lineage (GTDB taxonomy): Bacteria > Thermotogota > Thermotogae > Petrotogales > Kosmotogaceae > JASMTM01. The sequence goes on from JBNGCV010000027.1 coordinate 302, forward strand.
GATTTCTTTATTATCCTGGTCGAAACAATTGGCGATCAGAGCGAAATATGTATCGTTATTGTTTTCGAATTTAATAAGTTTCTTAAATTTATAATTTGGATAAATTGCATATATTCTTCTTTCACCTATTACTCTTTCCCATAAAACGCTGTTGTCAGCTGACAATGCTGTCAACACAAGATTGCTTTGAGATTTACTTATCGTGTTTTTATCCAGTTCTCTAACCAGTAAAATATCCTTGACTTTGTTCCGGTTGAAATCGTACTCCAAAGGTATAATATCTTTTGTCCCTTTAAACTCTTTGATCCACTTTTTGCCATTTTCTAGAAATGCTTCAACCAGATTCTCTGATACCTTATAGTCAATTTGCATAGGTAAGTTAACTTCTTTCTTTTCAGACGTCTCAGAAACATAGAGACCTGAAAGTGTTCTTATATAGTAGCTTTTAATATCGGGTTTATAATCAACTTCAATCATTCCTTTGCCATAAGCAGTATCGATATATTTGAAGTCTCCATAGTCTGTTTCACCCCACACCTCGTAAAATGCTGCTCTATCTTTACCTACCATAAGCTGAACTGTGTTTTCTGTACGAACGGCAGCGTCTAAGATTGGCGTAACTAATAAAGGCGATGGTTTTTGGCTTAAGGTTGTTTCAACAACATTACGCGAGAAGTTTATACCGGTATTCTGCAAAGAATCCTTACCAGAAAAAAGACCTTCAATATAAACTATTTTTGAGCTGCCAAGATTCCACAAAAGTACCGGGTAATTTTCATCCAATATTTTACCCTCTTTATATTTAACAGTTTCAATAAAATGGATAGGCAGATTTTTTGCAATGAAATTGTTTATGTCTATACTTTTCAGTTCACTGGTTGTTTTCCATAACGAATCACCAATTAAAGCATCATTTACAGGTTTTTCGCTCCGAAGAAAATCTGAGGAAGTAAAGATTAGTCCAGAAAAAAAATTGTTGGGATCATACAGAGGTCTTAATGGTATTTCAAGAGACTCAGAATCAGTTACTTGATCCTCTGTTGTAGTTAGTCCAATCAGCTCGGTAATATAAACTGCAGAACCTGAAAGTAGCATAAGTCCGTCTGAAGAAAGAAATGAATTTATTAATTGATGTGTTTCACTATCAAACAATTCCTTTGTTTCCAGTCTTGATGCGTCACTAAATCCGAAAAAAAGTATTTCAAAGGATTTAACAATTGACGAATTTTCTTTGAGTGTTTCAAGTGAAATTTTGGTAACAGAGAAACCAAGGTTTTCAAAGAAATCATGTGCATCATCTAAATCCTGTTTAAATTTATTAATATCTATAAGGGCAACTTCACCAGTTCGAAGATATTTCATTTCGATCAGTGTCGGACCAGTTATTTTGAAGCTAGTGCAAAGACTTTTTGTTTGGCTTTCCACGCCATTCAGTATCCAGCCCGCAAATAATAGGTCTCCAATTTCGTCAGCACAAAGCTCTATGTTGTTTGCTTCATCAACCCAATAAGTGGTGTCCTGTCCGATATGTTTGCCATTTTCATCTATTTTTCTTACAACGACCTTGAAAGACTTTTCATAAATTGCTTCAATTGTAGTAGGAGAGTTCAGTTTAACGTCAATGTTTGTAGATTCCCCTAAATTCTTCCAGGAAGAAAATTTATATTCCGTATCTTCACCATCAATTCTTGTTGATTCATCAACTTTGAAATTTCTTGGATAAATCGTTGCGTTTACCACTGTTCCCAAAGAATACTGTCCGCAAAAACGGTCATTATACTCAACGCTGTTTACCTGAAAGTACGTGTTTGATTCCAGTTTTTGGGGAAGATTTGTTTCTATGTACAATGGGACTTCCGGTTTAAGTATTCGTACTGGATCAAATGTTTTCCAATCTTTGCCCGTTGATTTAGGTGAAGTATTTTCCTGATTTGCATCGCTCGAATTAAATTCAAAATTTTCACTGAATACAACTTTTTCTCTTGATTGTTCTCCAGGGGAATTCCATCTTACTGTAAATTCACAATTAATCACTTCGTTTTGTTCACTACCAGAGAAAATATGAACTTTTGGGTAGTACAAACCCTCAGTTACTTCGCTGAAGGGTATTTCGTATAACTCAAAACCACTCTGTTCATCGGTTGTTAGTTTCCCGGGATTTTCGCTATTCATGAAATACATTATTTCTCCATCAGGAAGCGTGACATAAAGGTCTAGATCTGCTTCAGTGTCATCCCATTTAACTAAAAATTGAAGCGAATTATCCTTTGGATAAAATATATTGAAAATTTTTGATGTTCGTCCCGCAAGATTTGTTGCTGTAACGGTGATTTTATTTTCACCACTGACAAGAAGTAAGTTATGAGTAAAGGAATTATCTTCATCAAGCGAAAGGGTTTTTATCTCCTGAGGAAGCGGTTCTCCGTCACTGGTTATCTTTTCATGATTGATCAAAATATTAGTAACGTCTTTTCCTTCTACATAACCACTGATGAAAAGATATGGCTTGCTAAATATTACACCATCCCGTGGACTTTCAACATAAATTATGGGAGGATTGTAAGAAATATCACTTGTTATTCCCGAGTATTTTAAAGTGCTGAAATTTTCTTGTTGGGTTGCATCGTTATCGATTATTTCTACACTGATTGTTTCAAAACCATCATCAATAATTTCTTGTTTAATAGAAACCTCGTAAATATAAAAACCCTTTCGAAGACTACATTTTACTTGTGAACCGTCAATACTAAGCCCGTCTTTTCGGTAAATTGATGCATCCTCAACTAGCAGGTTACCCGGAATAATATGGAATTCATTATTATCTAAAAACAATTTAACAGCGTCACCATACTCCATGAGTTCGTGGTTTGGTGAAGGCAGAGGGACATCATCTTTCACAATTATGAGAAAGTAATAATTATCACCATCTTTAGCTGTTTTAAGGACCGCACTAAGATCACTATTCCCGGCTATTTCCTTTCCTGTTGCAGAGCTAAAATCTTTGGTTAAACGAGCTCCCGAGATATTTGCCCAGTCATGGTATGAAGCATCAACTTTGACTGTTTTTCCTTGCTCGAGCGCAAACAACGGAATCGTTGACTCTTTGAAAGAGGGGATATTGTAAGTTATTTCTTCGTTTTCAACTTTTATTGTGGCTTCCTCTTTTGACTCTGGAATATTACTTATGTAGGTTATGATTAACTCATCCTGATTTCTTTTCGAATCGAGAATTTCGACAGAACTTCCATTTTCCTTTACCTGTGGAATCTCATTTACTTCAGATAATTTGAGCTCCACAATGGGAAAACCCGCAGGGTTTACAGAAACAATTTCCAAAGCAAAAGCACTAATGCCAACCATTAGTAGAATAATTATTATAAAAGTGTTTCTCATAATATTTCCCCCTTACCAATCCATTGAAAATGCTATCGATTGCCCATCAAGATCAATCAATATTACTTCATCATCATGAAATTTTATGTCTTTGATTTTGCCAAGCTCTTCAATTTCTTTATATAGTAATTCTTCAGCTTTTCTTACTCCGTAACCATTATACGGTTTTGCCTGTCCAAAGAGTTTTCTGCCATCAAGAACTGCAAAAATACTCATTTGTCCAAGGTGAGAATTTATCGCAGTAAATATTATCTCATCAATTCCATCGCTGTTTGTATCATGTACATATATATTGTTTATGTGACCGGGATGATAATATATTCCTTCGATTTCGCCTTCAAAGGTTAAAGTTGCTATCATTGCCGGGAACCACGGTACATGATTCAGTACTGCAATAATTTCCTTTTCGTTATCGTCATCTATATCTCCTGTGGATATTGAATCAACCCTGAAATTCTTTTTTGGCCAGTATACTGTAGATTTTCCTGGATCAACAGACCATTTCTTTTCGTTATCCTCAACCATTAAGATTTTGCCACCATCGATTTCGGAGGTACCCAGGACTATTCTGCCCTCAAGGTTGAGAGAAGCTGTTACACTGACATCAAGGTTTTTTTCTAAGCTCTCAAGATTGACAACGCTCATTTTCGAGGCGGATTCACCAATAATTTTCTCGACTTCTACCTCTTTCTCAATAATAACGGGTTCAGTTTTATCTTCCACTTTGAATCCTGTTCTTCCGGTGGTGTAGGTTTTGCCATCAGATACAGCACAGGATACTTCATACGACCCTGTTGAACTGGGTGTTAGAATTACTGATGATGATGAGTTTTTCAATAGTTGTCCGTTTAATTTCCATGAATAATTTAATGTATCTCCATCTTTATCATCTGCCTCAATTATTATTGTTACCTCTTCACCCGGGTATATTACAGGCGGAATACATGAAATGCTGTTAATTGTTGGTGCGGTGTTTTCCCATTCTGGAGATCTGTATTCACCGGTGTATATGTTATCTGTAACTGTCTGCACTTTTATAGTATGTTGCCTATTGTAGTCCATGAATGGTGTTCTGTATTCTACATAGTAAGTCATGAAAAATGTTTCTTCTAAATATTTTATTGCATTCACCAGCCCGTCAAAAGCGAAAATATTGTATAGAGAGCTTTGTGTTTCGGAAGCCAATTCAATATAATCTTCATGATTGGGTGCACAGAGTATCATTTCTACTCCCATGCCGTTTAGTTCGTTCTTGATTGTATTGACTGAGAGAGATGTGGCCGAACTATTTGAGCTTTGATGAGGAGGGGCATTTGTAATCAAACAAATGATTTTTCTGGCTCTGCTGTCGAAGTCTAAATTTAATGCCTCGTCTATCGCCTGTAATGAATTTTCATTGTCGTCTCCTCCCCCAAAGGGTATGATGCTTCCGATCCAATCCAAAAAGATGCCAGAATCACTGGTAAATCTGCGTAACTTATTTATGTGATCAGTAAAGGTAATCAAGGCATAACGTACATTGATGTTACGCTTGGCGAATGTTTCTGTAAGCTCACTGGATAGTTTATCGAGTTGATTAATGTAATCTCTCATACTTCCAGATTGGTCAATAAGGAAAACCAGATCAAGATCTGAAACAAATCCTTCTGCAGTATTGTCAAATGAAAAATCAACTGCTTTACCATCTTCGGTTATTTCACTTATGGTAGCATCTGCAGTAAAATAAAATCTAATCACCGGATAACGGTTTAGATAAATTCCTGTAATTTGTCCAAACAATGATAAAGAAATAATCAAGAATACCAGCGTAATCATTTTTTTCATGAGATTCACCACCTGAGTGTTTTCTCAGTAATGTTTCCTGCAATATCCTTAGCTATTATATGAATTTCACTCTTGTCCTTTCTAAATATTCTCTCAATCTCAAATTCCTTTTGCCCGTCTGTAACAATTTTATAGGAATCAATCTTTATCCAGTCCAGTTTATGATTATCAGAGACCCGTAAAATCAATTTGATTTTATCTTCCAGTGCTGTAATTTCTGAAGAAATTTTCGGCGAGGTAGTGTCTACATAAATATTGTAAACCAGGTCACTTGTAAGACCGTAAATGTCTACTACTTCTATATAGAGCAACGATTCACCTTCAGGGAAATATCTCTTTCCAGTAAATGTTGTGACCTTTTTCCCATATAATCTGTGTTCCTGCTCTGTTACTCCCCAGAAATCTGTATTTGTGATGATTTTGTCCAATCCTTTATTATCTGAAGCTGATATCGTGTAATCAATAATGTTTTCATTTGAAAGTAGTTCTTCACTTAAGTCCGCAGATAGTTGAGGGACTTCTCTGTCAGGCAACCTAAGTAAAACATAGCCGGCGTCATACCAGTCGATACCATCACTAAACCAGTCACTATTATAAGGATCAAAGTATGTTAATGTTGCTGTTTTTTCAACAGAAATTCCATAGCCTTCAACGTCGAGATTGAAACCAACGGGTTCTCCGTATTGTTTTGAATCAAAATAGTGTACTTTAATATCATATTTCCCGTCAGGGGGTATATAATCCTCTCCATATCGCAATATATATTCTTCTACTTTGTGTATTTCATTTTGGTAGATCCGTTCATCATTAGTTAAGTACCCACCTTCATCGCTACTCCTATTTTTATAACTGACAACGATACCGCTGGGTTCTTTAACGAATAAGTCCAAATCCGCTCCCATGGCAGTCCATGAGAGAGTAATTCTTAAGGCTGGTTGACCTGTAATATAATTGACTTCCAATGAAATACCACCAATACCTTTATTTGATTTCACAGTAATCGTTATTCTGTTACTGCCTTTTTCTAATATGATGTTCTGGTTGAAACTGTTTTCCTTTACAGGTAGCGAATATGGGGTTTCCCCTACCATAATTTCAGCCACACCATTTTCGATCTCAGGTCCTTCTATTTCTCCGTTTAATGTTATTCTTTCTGTACCGACAGTATTCTCAAATTCTTTATTAAGATTTATTTTAAGCCATTTAAGAGTTTTTTCAGTTTTCCTGCCAGCTATATCAATGGCTGCCAATTTTATGGGTTCCAATATTTTATCAATAGATATTGAAATATTTTTTCCCCTTTCTCCGGCCAATTTATAGATTTTATCGCCAAGCTGGAGATATTTTAGTCCAGAATCATCTGAGAATTTTACCTTTACAGCTTCTGCCGATTTTTCATCAAATATCAGTTCTGGCTCGATTACTGGACTCATTTTGTCAACATAAAGATAACGGGAGAGCTGTTTAACATTACCCGATCCATCCTTAACCAAAATAATTACATCCTTCGATTCATCTAAACTGAATCTGAAGGTTTCTTTTAAATTGTTTGGATTATCGTAATCCCGTGTAATTTCTCCAACGGTTATTCTCTTTATACCACTCATATCAGTCGCAGATACAGTAATTTCTGCTAAATCATAAACTACCTGACTGGTTAATGTTACTTCAACTTCTGGAGGTTGGTTATCCTGTTCAACTTTAAAGACTCTTGATGAAGAATTCCCGGCAAGATCAACAGCCTCTACTCTAATAGTCTTACTTTCATCTTCTTCCAGCTCAATACTTATTATTTCTTCAAAAGTCTTCTTGCCATTAGCACTGTATCTCTTATTTTGAATTGTAATAAACTGAAGACCTGTATCATCGAATGCTTCAATAACCAGTTTTGCTTGATTTTCACCAGTGAAAGAACGTCCTTTGATGCTAATTTCCGGTGGCTTAACATCGTAGATCACATATATTTTTTCATTCGTTATGTTACCTGCAATGTCAAGAGCCGAAAGGGTTAACGCCTTTGATTTTCTATCGAGTTCATAGCTAAGATTATACTTTCCATTAATAATTTCATAACTGATTTCATTTCCATCAAGTAATACGTTTTCTACTTCAGTGTCATCAAGTATTTCGGCTTCTATGGTAATTGTGTTAAGTGATGTATAGAAAAATCTATCTACTTTTATTGTGGGTGAAACTTTATCATAAATAATATCAACAGGTATTTCTGCGATTTCAGAACCATCAACATTGACAATACTAAGTTTTGCTGAATATTTTCCCTGTTTTGGAGTGTAAGAGGAAAATCCTCTAAAGAAAATGATAAAGGGATCAACATAGGTTTTCATTCGATTATTTTCTAGAAAGAAAGGAGTAAATATCGAAAGATTGCTTTTACCTCTTATTGGAATATCCCTTTGCAGCCTTGAAATGTATGGCAATTCTACAGGTACATCAAGAGTTAAAGATGCTTCAAGTGAAGGCCTTTCAAGCAACAAAAGGAATCTCCTATCAGCTGGATCAATATTTTTTAGTTCTTTAAGTAATTCGTCAAACTTTGAGGTATTCGAACTCAGGAGTTTTGCCTTAAGAACATTGGGATAAACTTCTGCAGTTTCTAAGATATCATTAGCCCTGGATAAATTTTCCATTATATTCATTTTTTGGTAGTTCCAGTATGTTTTTATTGGTTTGAGCGCTTCGAAAGGTTCGATGAAACTTATCACTTTTTCCATTAACTCGACATTTTCAGTATAGAACGCTCCCAAAAAGGTGCTGCTCAAGATAAGCGGATCATTTTCTTTTAATTCGATTAACATTTTACAGAATTCCGTCACTTTCTCGTCTTCACCAAGAGATAATAAAGCCTCTATGTAGATCCGGATTGCAAAAGGTTCAAAATCATTGACTGCTACATCATCAATGATTTCAAAAGCTTTTTCTGGATTATCTTTAATAACAAAAAGAGAATTTATGATGGCCATTCTTTCTTGTTTTTCAAATGATGTTTTTTCAAGTTTTTTATAGGCTTCTGCCATTTGTCCAATGTAATAATGAGATATGGCTTCATAATAAATATTTACCGGCTTTTTCAGTTCATAGTCAAATCTTTCGCTTATTTCTATGAATTCACTAAGTCTTGTTAATGAACCTTCTATCAGAGCAGCTCTGAATTGATTTTCTGCAAGTTTTTCCAGCAAATATGGGATAAGTGAATTTGGATAATTAGCATTCTCTAAATAATCCTTGATGAAGTTTACAGCTTCAACATAATCTTTTTTGTTTATTAGCTGCTCAATCATTGATTCCAGTGAAAGAACTGTTATGGATTTTCTTTCAAAAAAATCCACCGCTTGAAGTTCAATGAAGAATTCTCCATCTTCTTGAATGTTCAATCTTATTGTTGACTGATCTTTAAAAAGTTCTTCTTTGCTAAAGAGAACATTGTTTTCACCATCGACAACAGATAGTTTTAATTCCAGTGGTTCAGTCATAGTGGTTTTTGAGGTTATTCTTACAGGGAATATCTGTCCGGAAACAACTGAACCAGGGAACGTTAATTCGAGATCGATATAATCAAGGGGCACGAAAAATTTACCTTTTAGAATTCTTTCTGGTGTATCTATAACCATGGTGGGATTTCTATCGTCAACATATTCATATCTTAGGACATAAGAGCTGTTAAACAGTTCGAGAAGCTTCTTGAATGATGTCTTCAGTTCATCAATTGTGGGAGTGTTTAAGAAAATACCACCTGTTGACAATGCAAGAGTTCCCAGGCTAAACTCATCTATTTCTGTGCCTATTCCTATTGTTAAAACCGGGATACCCTTTTCTCTGGCCAATCTAATGGCATTTGATAATCTGCTATTACTACCAAAAGCTGTATCTGTATAATTTGCATCTACACCGTCTGTAACAAGAACTAGAAATTTCAGCCCTTCGCGCGAGGAAAGAATTTCTATTGCCTTAATGACTGTATCATAAAGTGGGGTAGATCCTTCTGCGTTTATTCTATCTATTGCTGCATTTAACTCATCTTTATTGGATGTGAAGTTTTTGAGAAGTTCAATTTCTGTGTCAAAAGCCATTAATGCTGTTTCGTTGTTTTCGGGAAGCATTTTGATAAATTCTTTAGTGGCATTTTTTGCCTGATCCATGACAGGTATCATACTTCCACTTCTATCGAGAGCAAGCATAAAATTCAAATTCATTTCTCTGGAGATCTGACTAACACTTTCTGGGGTTGTAGGTTTATCATTCTGCAGGATGGTGAAGGTACTTTTATTTATTTCTTCAAGAGAAAGAGGTAATCCCTCTTCATCAATTGGTCTGAAGATCAATGAAATTAAAGGAAACTGCGTGATGTCAATACTATAAAACTCAATATTTCCCAGTGTTTCTGAATATATTTGTTTGACCAGTTTATAACAAAAATCACCAATCGTGCTGTTTAAAACTGGTAAAAAATCTTCAACAAATTCCTGTCTTGTAGCTTTTACACTAAATTTAGTCTTAGTATTAAAAAAGCTTTCTTCGATATTTTCTGCTGTATATCCCTTTATTTGTAAATCGAAGTCATGTCCTGAAGGGGAAGCTTCAGAAGCAGTCAAGAATACATCAATATAGTAATTAAAATCTTCAAGTTTATTTTTGTCAAGAGATTCGCCATTTACGATCTTTGATTCTAATCCAAAACTATCAGTTGTTTCTTTTAAAGCAATTTCAGTGTTCTCAAAAAACCAGTTTTCCGTTTCAGAAGCTTCAACAGTAATTCCAAATATTATATTTCCAATACTTAAAGCGAGATCTTTTCTCACTTGAAGAATAGCTCTGATGTCTTTTTCTACATTATCTTCTATAAAAGCATATGTCTCAAAGGGTTCAAATCCTTTTAATTGAACTGCTACCCTGTGAAAACCGGGAACAACATTGTAACTAAAAGGTGTATATCCTAGTCTATTGCCATCTATAAAAACCACAGCGTTTGTTGGATTACTTCCGACATTGATTGATCCATATGAAAAAATCATTGCTGCAACAGCTATAAAGATGAGCATAAAAAACAACTTCCGCATTGGATCTCCCCCTTTAGAATGCGTCTTATGTTTCATTTGACTGAAGAATAATTATTTTACTTAGCATTAGCAAAAGCAGAACTCTTTTTTTAACAGAACATATCACCTGGTTTTTATACGTTTTTTAGATGTAATATGAGTTGAGTTTTTCTTAGTATGTTCCAGGTATTGTCATAATTTAAGATTATGGTGCTTCTTATATTTTAGCACTTTCGTTGCCAATAACTATACAAGAATGCTGCCTGATAATATTAAGAAAGAATGCTTCTTTATAACCTAAGTTCACTCTTTGTCCAAATCTTCTTCTTTTTTTGAAAGCTTTTCCTGTAATTTCTTTTCTGCTTCATTGTTAAAGAAATATTCTTTAGGGTCCTCGGTCATTGAAGATACCTCGCCAAAAAACATTCCCATTACTTCCATAAATGCTTCTTTTTCTTCGTCGGAAAAATTTTCTTCAATTTCTTTCAAAGCATCCGCTTCATTCATCTTTTTCTTTTCAATTCTTTCAATAATCTGCTCAAATTTTTTCTGAATTTCTTCTTTATTCATTATTGTCCTCCTTTTGTAATTACTTGTATATTGTAAAATGTACAGAAAAGAACGTGTCTATCCTTATAATCCTTTAATGTTCCACTTTGTATGGTCCTTATAAGAACCAAAACTAAGTTTTCTGGTTTTTCATAGTATTGATCCATTAATTCTTCTACATCGTAGGTTTTTTTTATCAAATTATCCACTATATATTTGTATAAATTGAAAGAAAGGTCTTTAACTTCTTCAAGATCATCAATTATAAGCTCACTCTCGAAGGATTCCCCGGAAAGTGCTCTTAAAAACAATATGAATATCGTTCTGCAAACTGCAGTTGCCTTTCCATTACCTGAAACAAGAAAAGGGAATCTGTAACTCAACAATTCAGAAGAAGAGATTCTATTTTTATTCAATAAAAGATATTTCAAAAATAGCTCAATATATTCTGTCTTGAAAGGTTTTTCCTCAGGTTCAACACCCTGACTTAATTTAATGATTCTTTCTGATTCTGTATATTGTGATAAAGAATTAAGCAATAGTCCATAATCAATGTCTTCATCTTTAACAGATTGTTCTTTACTGTTTGAAAAACATTCAAGTGCATTTGTAATTGATTTGTTCAAAATTCCATTGAAGTAACTTAATTCTATCGATGTAAGAACAGGTTCTATGGTATCAACAGGCTCTGCAATTTTTTTCTCTTTTTGAATGTTTTCGTGTACCTTTAACCTCTTTATCAAATCCTTTTTTTGATCAGCAGGAAGATATTCTAATGCTTTTTCAGCTTCTTCGAAGTTGCCATTTAGTCTAAAACACTCACTAAGCGCAAAGTAAGCCTTCGAATCATCTCCGTTTTGAAGATATTTTTGCAATAAATCAATGGCTCGTTCGACGAAACCTCTTTTTTTGTTTATCAGTGCCAGTTCGTAAAGAATGAAATAACCCTCTTTGTTTAGTTCCCTGGCATTTTCCAGATCTATCTGAGATTCTTTCAGTTTTCCCAGTCTCATTCTCGAAAAAGCTCTATTATAAAATAATTCCCAACGCTTTTCTTTTTTTATGGCTTGCGAAAAAATGTTTTCAGCTTTCTCGTACTGCTGTTTTTCATTAAATAATATTCCCTTTCTAAGCAATGCATCAGTTATAACGGGCGAAGAAAAAGGAATTTTCTCAAGTATTTCCATTGCAGGTTCAATTAATCCTGAAGCCATATAGGAATCAGCAATGCCAATATAAGGCAGATGGAATTCTCCTTCAGATAATTCTACTGCTTTCAGGTAAAATGCTGCAGCATCTTCATATTCTTTCTTTGAATAAAGGACATTACCCAGTTCATGATAACCGATAGCAAATGTTTTATTCATTCCCGTTGATTTTCTTAGGTTAAGTTCAGCAGCATCCAGATTGTTCTGTTTCTTCAGCAAGATTCCCCGATAGAAGTAATATCTATAATCCAGTTTGATTTCTTTTGCTTTGTTAAGCCATGACTCTGCTTTTTCGAACTGGCCTTTATTTAAAGCCCTTTTAAAAGCTTCATAATAATGGAACACAAGATACGAAGAGTAATAACCATCTTTTTTTGTCACCTTATACTGTGCTTCAAGACCCCTAATGATAATATCTGGATCAATTCTGTCTTTGTCAACAATGGAAGGGAAGTCTTCAATTCTAACGGGAAGCTTTACAGGAAGGTTTTGTATTTTTGCTTTTTCCGGTTTGAGGGGCAAATAAACAATTACATTTCTGGATTCCACAAAACACCTCCATATGTTTAGCTATTTGCCAGTGTTATTTACATATAGTATAATACGAAAAGAATGTTCATGCACTCGGGAGGTAATAGTTATGGTTATACTTTCGTATGTTTTGATTGTGCTTCATGTGATTATCAGTGTAGCTCTTACTGTTGTCGTTTTTAATCAGATGTCAAAGGCCTCTGAACTGGGAGCCGGATTTGGTGGTGGAGCAAGCCATACGATGTTTGGTAGAAAAAAGGGTCTGGATACAATGGGTAAAATCACTGTTGCACTAGCAATAGCTTTTGTTGTTAATGGAATTTTATTGAGTGTCATCATGTCTAATCTTATGAAGGGCTAGGTGAAACTTTTTGCAGTCTGGGGGAGATCAGTACTCGACTTTAAGCAAGAACATAGTGACACTTATTTCAAAAGAGGAACTCCTCGAAAAGCTTGAACTGAATAGACCCTTGAGAATTAAACTGGGTGTAGATCCTTCAAGACCAGATTTACATCTTGGTCATGCTGTCGTTCTAAAAAAATTGAGAGAATTTCAGGAACTTGGCCACAAGGTAATTCTAATTATTGGTGATTTTACAGCAAGAATAGGAGATCCAAGCGGTAGATCGAAGACAAGACCCATGCTTTCAAAAGAAGAAACCAAGGATAATGCCAGGACTTATACTTCACAGGCTTATAAAATACTCGATAAAAAGAAAACAGAATTAAGATTCAATTCAGAATGGCTCGATCCTCTTTCCTTTGAAGATGTTCTTAAGCTTTCAGGAAAATATACTGTCGCGCGCATGCTGGAAAGAAATGATTTTTCAAAGAGATATAATAACAACGAACCAATAAGTGTCTCTGAGTTTCTTTATCCATTAGCCCAGGCTTACGATTCTGTGATAGTGAAAGCTGATGTTGAAATCGGCGGAGAAGATCAGTTATTTAATTTTATCGTTGCCAGAAAAATACAGGAGGAATATGGACAAAAACCTCAGTGCATTATGACATTGCCATTAATAGAGGGCACCGATGGACATCTGAAAATGTCCAAGAGCTACGATAATTATATTGCTTTCGAGGATACCCCGGATGACAAATACGGGAAAGTAATGTCCATTCCAGACAGTTTAATCATCAAGTATATGCGTTTATTGACAGATTTCTCAGAGAAATATATAAAAGAAATTGAGGAAAGGATTAAGGGAAAAAGTATAAATCCAAGAGATGTAAAGATGAAGCTGGCGTACGAGGTTGTTTCATTTTTTCATGGTGAAAAAACAGCAGAGGAAGCCCAGAATAATTTTATAAGTGTATTTCGAAGGAAAAGAGTTCCTGAAAATATGCCAGTGATAGAGTTAAAGAATGATATAATAAACATAATAGATCTTATGGTAGATTACACAAATATTCAATCACGAAGTGAAGCAAAACGTTTAGTGATGCAAAATGGAGTGAAGTACAATAACGAGACAGTTTCTGATATTAACACTGAAATAAAGATTTCAGACGGTGATTTTTTACGTATTGGTAAACGCAGGTTTTTCAGATTGAAGAAAATCGTGTGAACTCTTGAATACAGATACGATTTTCCTGTATAATAAACTTGTGTGATAATTTACTAAAAAGATTCATTTGACATTTTGAAAGGGGGTAGGTTTCATGAAGAAATATGTTGTGTTAGTTTTCCTGGCCCTGGTGATGTCCGCTTTTACTTTAGCAGTAAGCTATTCGGATGTTCCGGAGGATCACTGGGCATATGATGCAGTTATGAAAACCACTTCTGCTGGATTGTTGAAGGGTTTCCCGGATGAAACATTCCAGGGAAAAGAGGTAGTATCAAGATATCAGTTAGCAGAAGTACTCAGCAAGACTTTAGATTATGTTGACACCGGCGATCAAAAAGCACAGGAGATCGTTTTTGCTCTAACGAAGAAAGTTGCCGGTCTTTCACTTGAAATCTCTGATTCTAAAAAAGCAGTTGCAGATGTTAATAATGATATTGATGGTCTGATGGACAGAGTTGGTACACTTGAAACGGATATGGATGTTGTTTTCGATCAGGTAGATTCAAATGTATTCAATATTATGGAGATCGAAAATAAGGTATCCGATCTTGAAAAGGACATGGGTGGCTTTATCACAGCTGATGATTTCGAATACATGGAAAATGCAATTGACAAAATCAGCAGTGATCTATTCGCTATCAAGCTTTCTAAAGCAGATGCTAAAACAGTAGATATGCTCGAAGAGAACTTTGCGAATCTTGATGAAAAAATGGCTGAGATTGAAGGAAAAACTGATACTTTCGTAACATCTGAACAAATGTCCCAGAAGATTGATTTCCTTTATAAGAAGATTGGCCTTACCGAAAACAAACTTGATGAAAAGATAGCTGGATTGGAAGCTGAGTTATCAGGAGTAAAAGAGGGAGTAGTAGGTCCAGCATTTGATCAAATCAACAAAAATGTATCCGATATAACTAGCATGAAAGACGAAATTGGTATGATAAATGCTGACATCGATGAACTCAGTGGTACATACAATACAAAAATCGGCAGTATTGAAAAATCACTATCAGATTTGCAAATAACAACGAAGTTTATTGGCCAGGCCGTAGCTAATCTGGGAAATAAGTTCGTAACAAAAGAAGAAATGAATGCTTTTGAGGGCAAGCTAGATGTTGTTTATGATCAAATCGATTCTAATATCTTTGACATCATTGGCCTTGAAGATGAAGTTAAGAACATCAAAGAAAATTATGTAACTGTAGAAGAATTTGAAGCTGCAAAGGCAGAATATGATGAAATGTTCGAGGTTACTTATGACCAGATTGATTCAAATGTTTTTGATATTTTAGATCTTGAAAGATCAATTGAAGATATCAAAGAGAATTATGTCAGTACTGAAGACTTTGAGTACGTAGAGAATGTAACAGATAAGCTCAGTAGCGACCTATTTTCAATTAAGTTATCTAAAGCTGACGCGAAAGACGTAAAGAACTTGGAAGAAAAAGTAGGAACGCTTGAAAGTGACGTAAATGAAAAAGTAGAATCTGTTAAATCTGATAATGAAGAAGCAGTGAAAAAGGTTGACGAAAAAGTCGAAAAAGCCAGCAAAACAGCTAACAGCTCCTTGTGGATCGGGCTCGCGGGTCTCGCTGTTGGTATAGCTGCGCTGATTCTTGGACTGCAGTAAGTGTAATAATTAGCACAAAGCGCTCAGTCGTTTGGTTTTAGAGAGTTCTTTGTGCTAAAATTTGAGATAGTACTTAATTAATATTGTAACCACAAAAATCTCTTGAAGGGGGTAAGTGCATATGAAAAAGCTTTTGATAGTATTGGTAGTATTGATTTCACTTGGATTATTTGCTGCTACAGAGATAAGCCTGAATCCAAAGGCAGATGGTTCCGTAACAGGAAAAGTGAGATTTGACAAAGACGGTAAAGAAACTTCTTTAAACCTCTATCTTAACTGGATATCCTGGGGTTTCAGTCTGCCACATGAAAACGTATCATTGACAATTGATCTTGACGAAGGAGACAGTGTAACTGTATCTAAATTAGCAGTTGAAAATGATCATCTTGGTCTCACATGGTACTCAAGTCAAGCATTCTCTGGAAACGATTCATTAGGTTGGTTCAATTATCTAGATGATGGTGTTTGGGGACCACTTATGGTTATGAATCTAAAGGACATCGGTTTGGAACTGGGAACTCAGGATGATACTGATGACAAAGTAGCACTCAAAGCAACGAATATCCTTGATATGATTACAGTTGTAGCACAGGCAAAGTTCAATGTTTATACATTTGTATCTGCTGCCGGTGAGCTTTATGTTACTCCAATTGAAAACCTTAATCTCAAAGCAGGTTATGAGTATGACTCTAACAAATACTTCGCAGGCGCTGACTACACAATGACAGTAGCTGATCTTGTTACACTCAAC
>JBNGCV010000028.1:0-3424 GCA_049975465.1 Kosmotogaceae bacterium
TTCGAAAATTGTAATCAGGATGTTCGCGCTCAAATTTATTTGCTCTATTTTTCTTTTTGTGCATTTCCCGTCCGGATAAATCAGCTAAGTGTTCTACTTTAAAAATATATTCCCATTGTTCTCTGACCTTCTCTCTTGAAAATTTAAAACCACACTCTGATATCTTTCGAATAAAATCTTCGTTGCATTCTTTGATTCTAAGTTGATTATTAAATTTGCTGGAGTAATAACTTTTCATCTCATTTATTGTATTCTTAAGGTCATCAGGTTCACACAATGGAGGGAAAAAGGCTGGTTCTTCTCCTTCAGGATTGGATAAAATTACCAGTTTATCACTACAATCTCTATCAATTAACGCTCCATGAAAATATTCATACGCACACAAATTCACAAAGGACATCTTGGAATTTTTCACTTCATATTCTTCGAGGAATTTTTGAACAAATTTGTAGTCTTTCAAATCAAGTTTTTTAAAATTGATAGTTACACCTCCTGTTCGTATTATAAACAATTAAATTATCACCTAGACAGTGTTATTGTTTTAAAGTTTTACTTTATTTATAATCTAAAAATGTCTATAATAAACATATAAATCCTATAAAAGCATCATAAACTAGTTTTTCGTGTTAATATTTACTTAGAATAATTATGGGCAGGCAATTAATGCGAAACTTAAAAAAACTGGCACTTGAACTCGAAAAAAATCCTGAATCATTTAATAGGCAAAAACTCCTTGAGCAGATAAACGCAGCAAAAGAAAATGCTCAAGCCTATTCATTTGCTGTAGCTTTGAATTTCGTAATGGAATCAACTTTTGGGAAAAATTCATTTTCGCTTGACTATTCAAAAAATGAATTACTTGAAGGACTTTTTCAACTGGGCTATTTTTATTCAGTTAGAAACAGAGACAGTTTGGCGCATCTAATTGCATCTATGGGAACTGATATTGTTGATGGAGATTTAGCAAATGATAAATATGCTTTGAAACTTATGTTCCTTAGAATGATGACCGCATTTGAAATGGGACTGGAGGAAGAGACAAAAGAATATTATAGAAAACTTATTAAACTGGATAAGGATGTCCCCAAAAATATTTCTTTCGATTACTACAATGCATTGGGATTGGTAAGCGCCCAGCTATATAATGATGAAACATCGTATAAATATTACAGAAAAGCTCTAAAGTTTGCTGAAGATAGTCAGAGAAAGGCAATAATTGAAATCAACATCGCTGACCTGCACTATACCAATGGAGAATACGAGGAATCAATTAAATTACTTGAAAAACTGAATGTTCCAGATTATCCAAGTTTTATTGGTTATACTGAAACAGGTAAACTAAAGATTTTTCTAATAAAAAACGATCTTTCAGCTGCTACTAAAGCAGCCCAAAAGCTTGAGGAATTGAATGATAGCAGACCAAACTGGATAGATTATTGGTATTCATATGTTTTTTTGGGTCATTATTATTTGAAGTTAGGTAACAAAGTCCAGGCTTTAAATTATCTTGAAGAGTTAAAATTGTATCCGGATTATAACAATAACAAATATATTCAGGGCGAAGCTCTTGTACTCGAAGCAGCAATCAAGAGTGCGAGTGGTAAGAAGATTGAAGGACTAAAAAAGTCTATTGAAGCCTATAACCTTCTTAAAAACTATAGGACAGCCTCTCCACATTTAAGGGACCTTGTCAAAAATCTACAAAACAGTGCCATAAAAATATTTGAAGATTTGCTTAATGAACTAAGTAAATCTGATGATTATACAGCAGCTCATACAATGAGAGTTTCACAATTATCATTTATGATTGGAAAAAATCTTAATTTAAACCGGCCACAGCTTTTTAATTTAGCTATGGGTGCAATGCTCCATGACTACGGAAAAATGATGGTACCTTCTGAAGTTCTAAATAAACCAGCAGAACTCGATGATGATGAGATGGAATCTGTAAGAAAGCATCCCACATTTGGTGCTTCATATCTACAGCATCTTGACTTTCCGGCTGAGATTGTAAATATAGTAAAGCATCATCATGAACGTTTTGATGGTTCGGGATATCCCGAAGGATTAACAAAAAATCAGATCCCCCTTCTCGTTCAAATTGTAGCTGCAGCAGATGTTTTTGATGCGCTAACTACAGACAGACCTTATAGAAAAGCACTATCATTTGAAGAAGCGCGCGAGTATATGAAAGAAAAAGGAAACAATATTGCTTCCAGTAAAGTTATTAAAGAATTATTGAATTTAACCAAAGAAGATTTATTTAAAAAGAAAGACGTAGAATTTAAATCAATTTGTGTACCAATTATTGAGGAAATACTCCAAAAATAAATGGGGCTAAGCCCCAAATATATTTCAAAACTCTATTAACTTCAACTTACCAAAGTTCATCATCAGGATCAGGTACCTTCCAGAAACCAGGACTTGTTCGCATTATGCCAACCTCCTTTAAAAAATAGTTTTTTCTTTCTTACGTACGCTACTGCTAAAAGTTAGCTAATGCTCTTCGTCTTCATCAGGCATTTTCCACATAAACGCCACCTCCAAATAAGTATTAATATAATAGAATGATTGATATAAATATGCGCTGCTGAGTTCCTTCATACGATTGATATTTCTATTGTACAAAAAACTACCAATTAAGACAAAATAGAATGTCAGTCGACTATCAGGGTGTTAGAGTATAATAATGGCAAATAATATTTAATAAACGCCAATTACTCAACGTAATGGCAAATAATGAGTTAAATCACTGTTTTTCTCTTCATAGCTTAATTACTAAAATATCATTCGATTGAGATATCAGATTGACATAAAAAAAGCGCCTTTGAAAGGCGCCTATTTCAAATTCTTTTTATAATTCTTTCTTAAAATGTTCTGTAGTATGCTTTAATAGCTGTTCAATCCATTTTTCTTTATCAAACGTGTGGTTTGCTTCATCAATCGTATAAAGATTGTACCCTCGCTTCTCTGAGATTTCCTTGCTCATCTCATAAGGAACTGCCTCATCTTCGGTTCCATGAATAATTGACACATTGCCTTTAAAATTATCCAATTCGTCCAGGCTATTCTTACTTGTTATTGTCTTAATAAAATCCATACTAATTGTCAAGCCACCAACATCCATAAAACCTTCTTCAAATAATCTTTTCTCTTCTTCAGTATTTCCAGAATGTGATGTGAAAACTTCAACATTTCTTAATGCGGGAGCCCAGAAACAGGCCGTTTTTACTTTATCAGGATTAGAACCAGTGAAAAAAGCTGTTATCGTTCCTCCCATACTATATCCAAGAATACCTATCCTTGAAGAAGAAACCCATGGCAGAGAAAGAGCATAATTATATATTTTTTCCACATCCTCAAGTTCTGTTCGAACAGTCATATCTTTGAAATCGCCATCGCTGTCTCCTGAACCTCTAAAATC
>JBNGCV010000028.1:3524-11534 GCA_049975465.1 Kosmotogaceae bacterium
GTGTGTTAGTGTATTTATATAATACAACGAAAAAAGGAGGTAAACTAAATGGATCAATACAAAATAGAAAACTATTTAAATGGTATTCTCCATCCTGAAAATTTCGAGGATTACTGTCATAATGGCATTCAAATTGAAGGCACAAGAAATATTAAGAAAGTAGCACTAGGTGTTTCTTTTAATGAAGCTTTTGTTGATAAAGCAACAAAAGAAGGTGCAGATCTTCTTCTTGTTCATCACGGTATTTTTGGAAAAGATTTTTTCACACTAAAGGGTTACATGAAAAATCGTGTTAAGAAAGTATTGGATCTTGGGGCAACGCTAATGGGTTATCATCTACCTCTTGATGCCCATGAGGATTATGGAAACAATGCTACAATAATCAAAAAATTAGGTCTGGAACCTGTTGAGAGGATCGAGGTAGGATACACAGCTAATTATAGTTCTCCTGTAACATTTGAAAAATTCTTCAATGATCTTCAAGAAGTAATTCAAAATGAACAGTATAAAATATACAAGAATACTGACACTGTTGAGAGAATTTTCGTTCTTTCTGGTGGTGGTAGTGAACTCCTTGAAGAGGTCGAAAGAAAGGTGGACACTTTTGTAACAGGAGAAGTAAAAGAACAAATAAGGGATATAGCAAAAGAAACTAATATAAACTTTATCAACGCCGGACATTATGCTACTGAAACCTTTGGAGTCAAGAATCTTGGAAAATTACTCGAAAAAGAATTCGATCTTGAAACTGTTTTCATTGATGTGTTCAACGAAGTATAAAAAATAAATGGGATTCTCCTCAATATTTGCTGAGGAGTTTCCCTTTATTTAACTAAACTCTTCTTTTAAGTACAACGATCTCTATTCTGTCCGAACAATCTTCTGAAAGATCAGCGATATCGCCTATACTCATTACCAGCTCCCTCAACTGATTTTTATGAGCCAGCTCTAGATCCATTGAGAAAACCTTCTTTATTAGATTTCGTTCAAAAGAATCTTCATCATGTTCTAATTTTTCCGTTCTTAAAACCAGTTCCGCTGCCTGTTCTAAATCTTCGAAAAGCATTTCAGCCCCATCCTTCAAGCTTTTGTATGTTTTCAAAGACATTCTGAATTGCTCTACCAAATCATCTATCAATTCATCAGGAATGACTATTCTTGTAAGAATTATATGATCTGCAATGCCTTCGGCACGATTTGCAATTCTGTCAAAATTTTCTACAAGCCCAAGAAAATCTCCTCTGAAATTTGGTAGAAACGCTCCCTGATACATTTCTGTTTCCATACTTCGCCTAATTTTGTCCGCTTCCGATTCTCTTTCATGGATAATATCATTTACCCTATCAAGATCATCAGAATCTCCTTTTTTGTATGTTTCAAGAAGTTGTTCCAGACCATCCAATGTTTCCTCAACCGCTTTTATATGTTTCTTAAAATGCTCAATAATTTCTTGTTCTTTCCTGCCCACAAAAAGCATTGATTCACCTCCAAATTTGTTATTTTTCTTTAAATTCTTTTCCGTCAAAAATCAAATTAATCTTTCTACGGATATTAAAATCATAATCTGGATTTTCATGACCTTTCATTGCCATAAAAACAGCATCCGATAGTTTTTCTCCGCTCAACTCATTATCACTAACTTTTTTTAATTTCATGACAGGTGTAAAAAAACTGTCTACTACAAGAGGGAAAACCATGATACCGTTGTTTTTAAGCTGCTTGAACCAGTTAGGCGGAATTGTTCCTGAAGCAACCATTGAAATTATGCAATCAAAGGGGGAGTATTCTTCAGCTCCTTCATATCCGTCCTTACAAATAAATGTGGTTTCGCTAAAACCCAGAGTAATAAGATTTTCCTTAGCTTCATTCAAAAGCTCTTCGTCATATTCTATCGTAACAACATTCCCCTGATTTAGTAGATATGATAACAGCGCTGTTCCGTATCCAGTTCCTGTTCCCACATCCAAAACATCTTCACTACCAGAAAGATCAAGAGCTTGAATCATTTCAACAACAAGAGAAGGTTGTGTTGAAGTGCTCTCAACTGCAAATCCCTTCTTCTTTGACGGCAGAACAACATTCAGATGAGCCCTGTCTTTGTATTCAGGAAGGACAAATCTACTTCTATCTATTTTACATATCGCTTTATAAAGGCTTTCATCTCTAAGTATTCCACTTTTATGTAAATGCTCTGCCAGATATCTGGAACTTTTCAAAAGCACCACTCCACTATCAGGAACCTGAAATACGTATATTATTAAGCTTCACAGCAAAAGGTCCTGAATAATTTTTCATCGAAACAGTTTCATTTGAAAGCAACATTTCATTCTTAATATCATCCAGATTTCCTGAAATCGATCCCCCAGTTACCGGTATTCTATCCTTTCCATTACAGTACCAACCCATTCTTATTTCTCCACCAAAATCACCAGTGGTGTGATCGGTCTGGAAATCAGAAAATTCCCTTACTTCAAGGTGTTTGCCATTTCGGAGTTCATCCAGTTTTGTATTTCCAGTTTTGACGGATATATTCGTCATTGATCCGGTAGGTTCATTTTCCAAATAATAGGAATATCTAACATTTCCCCAAAAATTCTTAATGATTCCATCTTCGATTACTTCCACTTTCTTTAAAGGTAATCCATCTTTATCATATGGGACAGAATAATAAGAACCTTCTATAGATGGATCTATGGTTATAGTCAACCTATCACATTTATTATCCTCACCCTGGACATTGTCTCCAATATCGAATGTAGAGATTTTTTCATAAACCATCCTTGAAGAGGCTTTTGCCAGAAACATAGCCATAAGACTTATCATGTTCACTCCAGAAATTATTACCGGAATATCTCCAACCGATGGAGTGCTTGTAGCATTTGCTCTATATGCTGTTTGCAAGAGTGAGTCATTACTTCTTTTCCTAATGAAATCTTTAGAGAACCTTGATGTTAAAATTTGCCAGTAAAGTTCCGCTTCTTCTTTTTCTTTATTTTTCCATGTAGTAATGTACTCAATGAACAACCTATTCTTTTCATACGCACAGTCTACTCCTTCAGAATTAACTATTCTTCTTTTTAAGTGAGTCAAAAAGAATTCCGAAGAATTTATCCAACCTTCTTTATATACATCTGAATCATAAAGACTTTCAGCAAGAGAATACAACTCATCAAATACCTGCTCTTCGCTGTTATCATTATCTTTTTCAGCGATGGGTTTAACCATAGGATACCAGGGATTCTTCACAAATTTTGCTGAATATGCAGACTCTTCAATAACATTTTTAATCTCTTCTTCTTTCATTGTTGGATGTATCTTCACTTCAGCGGAACCTCTATATGATTTTCCTTCTTCATCGAAGTCTTTGTAAACAGTTAGGTAAAAATTCCTGACTTTTTTAGCTCTATTCATATCGAGTTTTTTCTTTATAAAAAACAGTTCTTTGTCTTCAACTACATCATCGACGATTTTCCATCCATCAATATTTTTTGATTTTGAGAGTACTTCCATTAACTTTTCAATCATTATCCTAACCTCGCTTTAGCTTTAATATATGGCCCCCCAGCAGAAACCTTCGCAAATTCTTTGTGCCCTTTTCCACAGGCACCCGTTCCAGACAATCTGAAATCATCCGAAACCATGCTTATTGATTTTAATAAATCAGGTACGAACCCTGTCATAAAGATTGGTGAAACAATCTTTCCTGTCAATTTTCCGTCCTTTATTTCTTGGCCATACAAAATCACACATTGTATACCCCAATTTTTTGGATCTTCCATCCCGCTTGTATATTTTTCTAGAAGATAACCCTTATCTATAGAAGAGATCATATCTTCCAATTTATCCTCTCTGGGTTCAAAAAAGGTATTGGTCATTCTAGAATACGCTTTCTTTTCAAAGGATTCTCGTTTCCCATTTCCTGTTGGATCAACACCTAATCTCATGGTAGAAAGCAAATCCCCAATACCAGAAACAAGTTTTCCGTTTTCTATAATTACCGTATCCTTCCCCAGAACACCTTCATCATCGAAAAAATAAGATGAAACTTCTTTCGCAGCACTGGCTCCATCATGCATTGTAACGTGCTCTGAAGCAACCATCTTGCCCATATATTCCTTGGCCTTTGCTCTTTCTTTAACAAACATATCCAGTTCAACACCATGTCCAAAAGCCTCATGAGCAATAAGTCCGGAAACTTCAGGCGAACAAATAACATCATAAACCCCCGGTTTTATTTTTTCTGAGTCAAGTAGCATTACAGCTTCGTCAACTATATCTTTTAATCGCGATTCCATTTCGTCTAAGAGTTCGGGCCCTTTCAAACCTGAAAAACCCTCGTAGGAAACACGTGTCTTTTTTTCTCTCCTTACAACCGCATTAAGGTAACCCTGTGACCAGGTATATGATTGCTTGAGTCTTTTATTGTTAGAGAAAAATAACTTGTTTACTGTTACTTCTTCATAAACTGCGAAAAAATTAACCAGTTTATCAGATGCCTCATGTGCTTTTTGCTTCATTGCATTAAGTCTGTTTAGTTTTTCTTCTGTGGTAACATTCTCCGGTAATATTTTTACTTCACCTGAAAAGCTTTCTTCAATTTCCTGTTCTTCTATCTTTTCAAAAGCATTTCTTCCTAAATTTGATTCCTTTAAAACGTCATTATTAATAATATTGCTGTTTATTCTCCGAACGATAACTTCCGGATCATCAATTTCATTAAACGAGAACTCCGCGTAACCAGTGCCATCATGTACTCTCACAACAAACCCTCGTTCAGTCCATTGCGTATCATTATAATTTGTTCCTCTGCTCGTCACTATGTGCTGTTTACCAAAAACATCCGTTCCAAGCACAGAAACATAATCATAATTCTTTTTCAGTCCCTTCAAAATTTTTTCGACGAAAGGGATACTGTCTTCAATGAATTTTGATGGTTTTACCTTCAATGTATTCACTCCTTCAGATTAAATTTCGAAGTAACTCAGATTTAAAGTAGCATTGTCAATACAACTTATTAAATGATTCACATAACCATTATAGATTATTACTAGAAATAAACAAAAAGCCAGAGGTTAACCCCTGGCCTTTAACACAACGTATAATTCTGGTATTCACCATCTGGATATAAAAATGAACTTGTTAAGTCAAACACACCGAAAGCGTTCTTCAATGCAAATGTTATTAGTTCCATGTATTCATTGATTCGCTCGAGAACATCTTCAAAAGAACATTTGCCTTTTAAAGCAGATATTGTTATCTCTACTGTTTTCTTGTCACTGGCTCTAATATTCAAAGAATCGCCTCGAGCACCGAGGAGGAGCTTAGCAGACAATGTTTCTAAAATCCTTTTCACTGCTTCAGTTGCTTGGTTCTCAGGTACGGTAAACGCAAGATCACAATTTACATACATACCCTTTCCCTCCTCTCATTATTTTGTTTTCAAAGAGCGGTTGCCAACAATAAGGTAAACCCCTGGCAAAACAGGTCACTAAACTATGGAAAAATAGAAATGAAGTACTTCTGAAGCTATAAATATTATACACCTATACGGTTTATTAAGAAAAGTTTTTCTCCTTTGTTATTTGATCAGGCTAATTTGTTTTTAGACATATTTTAAGATTGTAAAGTTGTGTTTATACTATTGAGCTTTGTTATAATCATGTTGTCAACTACAACAATAATCAACAAGAAAACTTAATATTAGCAATCAAGATTTTTGTTTGAAAGGTGGTGCTCCATGAAACACTATTTATCAGGTGAGAAGGTAATATATGAAATGTCATCCACAAAAGACCCTGTAATAGAAATAAACAGTGGTGATACCATCGTTGTTGATACAAAGGATTGCTTTAGCAACAAAATCGAAGATGAATCAATCACTTTAGAAGATAATTTTGACTTCTCCGTTGTTAATCCAGCAACAGGACCCATATTTATAAACAACGCTGAACCTGGAGATACATTAAAAGTAAAAATAGAAAACATTTCCCTTGCTGACAGGGGAGTTGTCGAAATATTCCCAGGATTAGGCATTTTAGGAAACAGTGTTAAAAAAGCAAAAACGAAAATTGTTTCTGTCAAAGATAATTTTGCCTATATAAACAATCAGAAATTAGAAGTAACTCCCATGATTGGTGTTATAGGCGTTGCTCCCAGGGAAGGAAATGTTCCATGTGGGAGCCCGGGTTCTCATGGGGGGAACATGGACACACTTGAAGTAACTACTGGTAGTATTGTTCATTTACCTGTATATCACAAAGGAGCATTGTTATCTTTGGGAGATGCTCATGCGCTGATGGGTAATGGTGAAATCTGTGGGACCGGAGTTGAAATACAATCAAGAACAACTTTAACAATAGGCATTGAAAAGAAAACAATTAAGCATCCATATATTGAAACCAAAGATAACTACATTTTTATTGCAAGTCATGAAAACATTGACACCGCAGTTGAAACTGCAACAAGGGATTCTGTTATGTTCATCTCAGAACAAAGAAATCTACCCTTTGAAGAAGCATACATGTTAGCGAGTATCACTTGTAACCTGTCCTTCAGTCAGGTTGTTAATCCGCTAAAAACTGTGAAGATGATTGTTCCAAAATCAATAATTTGAAACGTTATTTTCAAAGATATCATTTATATACTGAAAATCAGGAGAAGATATGAAAACAAAAAAAATGAGAGAGACAGCACTAAAAATATTTAATGAATCTTTAAGAAAGGTTATGCCCGATATAGCTGTAAAAGATAAACTGCTTGAGCTCGATTTTGATGAAGATATTTTCATTGTTGCGGTTGGAAAAGCAGCATGGAGGATGGCTCAATCTGCTGTAGAAACCCTTGGAAACAAAGTAAAGAAAGGGATAGTTATTACTAAATATGGTCACAGCGAGGGTAAGATTAAGAATCTGGAGATATACGAAGCAGGTCATCCAGTACCCGACGAAAACACGATTAAGGCTACAAAGCAAGTATTGAATGAATTAAAGAAAACTGACAAAAATGTCAGAATTCTGTTCCTTCTCTCTGGAGGAGGATCATCGCTTTTTGAATTACCTTTGGAAGGAATACATCTCCTAGACATGCAAGAAATCACAGAATCTTTGCTCAAATCAGGGGCTAGTATCGTTGAAATAAATACTGTTAGAAAACACTTATCATCCGTTAAAGGAGGACGTTTTGCTAAAATTATCAGTCCCAGGAAAATAACAACCCTGGTCCTTTCAGATGTTCTTAACGATAGACTTGATAGTATAGCTTCAGGACCGGCACATCCAGATAATTCAACATCTGGAGAAGCACTTTCAATATTAAAAGCATACAACATTGATATTTCTGAAAGGATTGATAACGCTTTAAAGAAGGAAACTCCAAATTCTCTTGATAATGTAGAAAACCATATTATTGGAAACGTTACAATGATTTGCAACGAAGCAGCAAAGCTTGCTACTGAAATGGGTTATGTTTCAACTATTCTTACAACCAGTCTGGATTGCGAAGCCAGAGAAGCCGGTGAGTTTTTAGGAAGCATAATAAATGAGATTAATAACAATCAAAGACCCTGGGCACCTCCCTGCGCGATTATAGCTGGTGGGGAACCGATAGTCCACGTCACAGGAAATGGTATAGGTGGGAGAAATCAGGAACTTGCTCTGGCAGCAGCTATAAGAATAAAAGGACTTAATAATGCTGTGTTGCTTTCAGCTGGAACAGATGGAACCGATGGCCCCACAGATGCTGCTGGAGGTCTTGTAGATGGTCTTACATATTCAAGGCTATTGAATGCAGGCGTAAATCCATTGGCCGAACTTAAAAGAAACAATTCTTATGCTGCTCTTGAAAAATCCGGAGATCTTTTGATAACGGGTCCCACAGGAACAAATGTTAACGATCTCATATTGATTATTGTTGGGTGAGTTTTACAATTGTGATATAATCAACGTACTATAAGTGAAACAATGGTTTGAGATTTTAATTATTATTTAAACTTAACGAAACCAATGTTTTGTA
>JBNGCV010000028.1:11634-12831 GCA_049975465.1 Kosmotogaceae bacterium
ATGAGAGCCGAGAAAATTACTTCGGGTGCCACAAATGCCCTTGACCAACTTGGTGCTGACTACGAAATCTATTACGAAACCGTAACCTTTGAATGCGAAGATTTTAGCTTATCTTTTTCTGTTGACCCTATAAGGTTAGTTGATGATTGATTGTACGACAAATAGAAAAAGCCCCTTTTGGGGGCTTTTTTGATATACCCTTCGTAACATTATCCTGTTATGTAAGAATAAGAAAATGACTTTACAATATTTGTGATCAAATAAAAATCAAATTGTAAGTTAGTACTATGGGGGACTTTCGGGTATAATATAGTAGAAAGATCAGGAGGAGCCTTTTTTGGAGAACATACACGGATTACATCTAAAAAAGAAAAATTCATATATTGAAAAGGTTTCGCAAAAGAGCGGAGCCCTTGCTTTGCTCGCTTATGGAGATAGCGTTGAAGTATTGATTCAGGAGATAAAAAAGAACACTATTTTTTTCATAGAACCGGACACAGCAAGCAGATTGATCGAGTTTTATTATATTCTCGAAGGTTCAGTTATTTGCGAGACACTTATTAACTCCGAAATGAATACTCTTGAATCTGGTGACTATTTTTATGTTAATCACCTTTCTGCCCCCGTATCGTTCAAAACCCTTTCAAAAACAAAACTTCTATACGTTAGTTCTAAACCTGTTTTTAAATACTTAAGCAATGACATTAAGGAACTAAAAAACATGTTACAAGTAGTTGAAAGCAAAGATGAATACACACACAGTCACGGTAAAAGGGTAAGAGACCTTTCCTTTGCTATAGGGAATAAAGCCGGGTTAAACCAGAATGAAATGGAAAACCTTACCTGGGCAGCACTATTACATGATATAGGGAAAATTGATATCCCTGGTGATATTCTAAAAAAACCAACAAGGCTAACTAAAGAAGAATTCGAAATAATTAAGAAACATCCTGTTAGGGGCGCAGAATTGGTTGAAGATACTTTTTTAGAACAAATCTCTACAATTATTGAACAACATCATGAACGTATTGATGGTTCTGGCTATCCATATGGGCTAAAGAATGATGAAATTTTACTGGAGGCAAAAATACTGGCAGTGACTGATAGTTTTGATGCGATGACCTCTAAAAGACCCTACAGAGAAGCTATTGAGGTCAGCAAAGCCCTTGATGAGCTTAGAAAATTAGCTGGTGTTAC
>JBNGCV010000028.1:12931-16440 GCA_049975465.1 Kosmotogaceae bacterium
CTGTCACCATCAACCATTCCATAAACCTGTTCAAAACTAAGGTATCCGTTAAGACTTAGAGGAAATTTATGAGCATACTTACCGCTCATATAGCCCTTGATTATTAAAGAAGCCTTGTTATGTATTTTCCCACTTAGTCCTGCTTCACTTTGAATATCAAGTATTCCCTCGGTACCTGGAGTAGCTTTTCCAGTAAGTTTAACGGGAACACCAAAAGTAATATCCTCTGTTTGAACGACTGTCAGGCCATTTATTTCTCCAACCTTTTCACCTTCTGTATCAACATACAGCATGGCGTCTCTAAATTTCTCTTCTATCTTATCTCTATAAAGGGAACCACGTTCATAAATATCATCCCAAGCACTTTTTACATGTTTCGCATAAACCACATCACTGTCATTAACTCTGGCATTGGTTGAACTTTCGACAATCAGCTGTTTTATCTTTCCAAATCTTGTGGAAAGCTTTTTTCTGTTACCAGAAATGCTTATCGACTTCCTTATTACCTCTTCAATGGCATCTCTGTTAAATTCAAGCAGATCATTTTCTCTAACGGTTGTACAAACAAACCTACAAATATCTTCAATTGTTTTGTTTTCAAAATCCATTTCCCAGTCAAATTCTGCCTTTATTTTGAACAGTTTCTGGAAATCCGGGTCCATCTGGCTTAAAACAGAATAAATCCAGGGCTCCCCGATAAGCACAACCTTAACATCAACTGGTATTGGTTCAGGTTTAAGGCTTACAGTGCTTACTATTCCCATTTTATGTTCAATATTTTCCATGGTAAGCGTTCCGGAAAAAAGCAATTGTTTAAGGGTTCGCCAGACATACGGTTCACTGAGAACATTTAATGCATCCAGTATTATATAGCCTCCATTGGCTTTATGAATGGCTCCAGATCTTATCATTGTGTGATCAGTATCAAGCATACCCATGCGGGCGACATATTCTATTCTTCCAAAAAGCCTTGAGTAGCTTATATTCATCTCTTCAACAACCGGTTTGCCCTCAGTTTCAGAATTATCAATGAACAAATTGACTGCGTATCTTTTTCCAAAAAAAGATTTGGGATCCGTTTTGGATCTAAAAAAGACGTTAAGATTATCAAGTATATCTCTCTTCAAACGACCAATAAAATCCTGTATTTCATTGTTTTCTTTAAAAGTATTTTTAAGTTCTTCTATATGACCTTTAATGGTAAATTCAGCAACTTCCTTATTCAATTCTTTTAATTTGTTTGCATATTCTCTTTCTATTCCTTTTATTTTTAGAACATAGGAATTTACAAGTTCTCTGACTTCTCTTCCGCGCTCCTCGATTTCTCTCTTTTCATCCTCCGACAGCCGGTCAAAAGCATCCTTTGTTAAGGGTTTGCCATCTTTTATAGGTACCGTAGCCACACCTGTCTGGTTAACCTGTACCTTGTAACCTTTTTCTTTAGCTTTTTCTGACAATTCCTTGAATAGTTTGTTCCTTTTCTCATTTTGCTCATCCTTAAGCTCGGACATTTTTTTCTGGTAATCCTCACTCTGAAACGTTTCAAGTATTGCATCAACCATATATTCTACGAACTCTTTAAGTTTCTTTTTGATATCTTTACCCAAACCTGTTTCTAAAGAGATTGCATTTGGGTTCCTTGGACTATCAAAATTGTAAACATATATCCAATCACAGGAAGACTCGGCTTTTGTTGCTCTTTTTTTCAGGTATTTCTTTGCAAATGTTCTTCTTCCTGTATCTGTCAAACCCGAGACAAAAATATTGTATCCTTTCACCTGAATATTCAAACCCTTTTCCAGGGACTTTTCTGCTCTTTTCTGTCCTATGAAAGCTGTTAATTCTGAAAATGATGTTGTATCTTTTATGTCTTTCGGTAGTTCTACAGGAATTTTTAAATTTTCATACTTTAATTCTCGCATATTCATCCCTCCTTGATTAAGATATATTCCAGATATCCTTTTACGTAAGACGCCACTTGTTCAAGCAATTCAACTGTTAACTTATCCAATTTATCCGTTTTGCCAGATTCTCTAAGATTGTAGAAATAATCCTTATCTGCAAGAAATATTTCATCACAATGTAGTTTGTCCTTCATCAAGCCCTTCATTTCATAAAAAACTTTATTCAATTTACCCCTTGCCTTTATTCTCAATTCAGCAGCTCCTTTTTTTGGATCTGTTATTTCAATGGGTGCAACTTTATCAATAGCTTGAACAAGTGGTTCGTATCCTTCCCATAAAAGGTAACCGGCATAGTTGTCAAAGGCAAAATGGTAATTGGAGAATATTGTTAACCATTTATTGTAATTGAAAGGCAATCTCAGAAGCTCAAAAAAAGGTGCTGGAAAAGTATGATAGGGCATCCCTGAATCTTCTAAATAATGTATAGCTCTAGCCATGAATCTATAAAACCAGTAATTATCATCTTTTTCCTCTGCCTTTTTCGCCAGTTTTGTAAAATATTCAACGCTATCTGTTACCCTCCCAAGTCTAAAAAATAAAATTCTGAACTCCATATGTCTCCAGCCCTGACTCCCGCCTGTTAAAAACTGGTAAGGAGAAAGGTCCAGTCCTTTATCCATTCCCATATCAGGCTCATAGGAATAAACTGTCAATATTTGCCACGCAGGTACAGTGTTCCCATTTGGTTCAGGATTTGGATACACAGAATTAAACAATCTTTCATCCTCAGGAGGTGCTGCGATTGTTCCACAATAATCTTCATAAATAGACTTGTAAGGATTTTTGTTGTAATTTCTTGTCTCCATCATTTCGTAGCAATACGTAGTAATGGTAACATCTTTATCTAAAAGGTTCATATAATCCTGAATTATATAGTAAGTTAGCGCATCATGGCCAGACCATCCTAACAATATAACTGTAAACAATATAAAAACAGTACAAAATACGGCCTTTTTCATAAAAAAACACTCCAATTTATGAAAATAAACACTTCAGAACACATCCTATTTTCTCATAAAGGTTGTAAAATTTTTATACTTGCACAACTTTAAACAATATCTTTTACAACCTGGAGGTGCAGGAATGGAAAAAAACCGTTCCAGGTAGCATGAAAAGAAATGAATGGCTAAAAAATAATGCTTATGATTTTCACACGAAAATCCAGCCTTCTTTATCCAGTATAACGAAAAAAACCATTGAGTACTTTATCTCAAGTATTAGTGATCAAGGATTTATACTTGTTGTTCATGATTATGAAACGTTTTCAGAAATGCTTTCACTGAACGGTAGAAGCAGTATGATCGAAATGAATATTAACCGTTATATTGGTAAAAATGTAAAGGACAAACAAGAACCAAAACTTCATTTCATTCATATGTTTGATGGCATTATTGCATTTTTAGTTTTCGATAACCTTTTTCCCGAAGATATAAATATTTTTCTGAGGAAAGCCTATTCTGCTCTAAAATACGATGGAAAAAGTATACTAATTTGCTCAATAAGCGAATTAGAAACCGCCAAAGCACACCAGAGAAATCTTCATAA
>JBNGCV010000029.1:0-2220 GCA_049975465.1 Kosmotogaceae bacterium
TCCATCGTCTTTTTCCCATTCTGGACATTCAAATTCCATAGGATCTCCCATCCTATCATAGATATCTTTTGGTATATGTCCATCCGTGACAGCACCAATAGCCAATGCCTCTTCTATATCGCATTGAGAGATATATTCATCACCTACTCTTTTGACATTCTTCTTACATGACTCGCAATTCTTTTGGATCCACCATCCATATTCTGTGCTGTTACTAAATGGTCTTATTCTTTCTTCAGTCATTTAAACCTCCTAAAATGGTATTGGTTCACCTTCTCTGGTAAGATGTAAAATAGTTTTATTAAACAAGTCGAACATTAAATGCTCAACATTTCTATTCGCAAACCAACTGTTTTCCCACCAGATGGACAGGAAACCTAACTTCAATTCAAAAATTCCTCCGTGGCGAGTAAGAGGTTGCCCATATTTGCGAACTATATTAACTATATAGGTAAAAATCTTTTTTTTCATTTTTTCTCCACGATATGTAGACTTGAGACTTCTTTTTCTATATTTGCTATTCTTGTTAAGGTATTAGTAGAGATGGTGTTTAGCACTTTTGCATTATTTAGGTATTGACGTTGCTCTGCATTTAGTTGTCCAACTGGAATACCATTTAGACTTTCATCAACCTTTAACAAGAGTTTGTATAATTCTCTGAACTGCTCTCTAGTTTTCTGATTCATCTTCTTCCATCCATCTAACATAAGAATATGGAGACATATTAGCCACTCGACCAGGAGATGCTTTGAGATCTTCTAATAAGGCATCAACTTTCATGTAATGACCTTTCATTATTGATTTTACAAGTTCTTCACTAGCGTTTTCCCATCCAAATCCTATTCCTTTATATTTCCGTTGCCACATTCATCCTCCTAGAATAATGTTTTTTGCGTGATAACTTCTTTTGGTATTAACCTTATTTCATTTTCCGTCATGACATATCGTTGTCCGTTATAGTTAACTTCTCCTCCCAAGTAGTAATCTGTTCCTCTAACCCACGGGTCTCTTTCTGGACCATCATAGTGCTCTTTACCAACCACTTCCCGTATTTCTACTTCTTCAAGACCTTGCCCGTAGTAAATAACACCAGTGCAAGTAAAGAACTTGTTTCCAAAAAGAAATACTTTTGCTCTGGATTCTTTTGGGTTTTCAACATTAATCATTCCTCCAGAATAATGATTTTTGGCTTTTTCAAGAGTTAAGCTATCAACTCCCATTTCTGTAACTTTAGTTAATGGCTTTTCTCGTTCATATAGCTTTTCTGTTATGCTTTTGAGTTTTTCTTTTAGTTCTTCAGTCATGGCATTAGTTCCTCAATAGTCTCTTGACTTCTCCATCCAGTGTGCCACGCATTTAGCATATCTTCTAAGGTAGCCATGTTTTTGTCTTTTTTAAGCTCCTCAAAGAACTCTTCGTCATCGTTAGGATTATCCTTAATCCCTTTATGATATGCTTTTTCACCGAACTTCATAGCCTCATACTTTTTCATTTCTGATTTCCTCTTCTACTGCTGGATAGTTAAAGGTTGCTCCACATACTTTACAGCGTAAAGGTTCATCACTCCAAAACTCCGAGTCTCCGAGTTCCTCTGATGATTCCACAATGTCTTTAGGGAAATATCCATTTTTCTGTTTAACCCAACCATCAATCTCCCATTCAGCCATTACATATCCCTGAACAGTTAAGTTATTGCTTCCACAAATAGGGCATAAAAATCTCATCTTATTCTCCATCTTTTTCCTCCGTTATTTCTGATAAATAATTTTCAAGTTTTTCACGTGCTTCATTTTCCCATGCAAGGTAATCCACAAAATTAGGACTATCAGGATAAGATATCCTCATACCATGCCAAGCACTGTATTCATTGACTAATATTTTTATTGTTTCCCGTTCTATTCTTGTGATACTCATCTAATGTATTCCTCCTTAATCCACTCTCCGAGTTCGTCATAATTCATACTCTTAAGAAATTCACATTCCTCTTCAGTTTCATTGATAGGACACACATAGGCATCCTGGAGAATAACATCGGGGTCTATATAGTCGGGTCGGAGTGACCATGCTGGCATTAAACCAATATCCATGCCTTCCGGTGTCATTCCTCCTAGCATCCCTATTGTGTTCTCTACATAATAAGGATAGAGTGTATTGTCGAGAAATCTACGAAAGACCTTATCGGATAGACAAGCTACCCATTTTCTATGCTTCCCATTTTCA
>JBNGCV010000029.1:2320-6428 GCA_049975465.1 Kosmotogaceae bacterium
GCAGGGATAGACTTTTTAACCTCCTTATTATTCTTTGGTTTGGGCAATCTCTTTGACTCTAAGTATGTCATGGAGATACCTCACCTCAATTTCAGCAATCTCTTTTTCTCGATAGGTTTCTGCTTCTTCGTGCTTTGCCTTTTCGAGTTCGTCAATACGGTCTTTGAATAATGCATACTCAGCAGCGTCTCTCTGGGTTTGGTTCTTTCCAGAGATTCTCTCTTCGGCATATGCTTCTAAAATATCGAGTTTTAGATCTCGGTCTAGCTGGCGCACATACTCCGCTTGATCTCGATATTCTTCGGTGGCAAGCCCTAATACTTCGTAAGCCTTATCCATTCGTGTTTCTAATTCATTGATATTCATTATTTCTCCTCATGCCAATAGTTGACTAAATCATCTAATATTTGCTCTGCTAAAAGAATGCTCTTCCAATTTGTAGTTTCGTCTAAGAGCATTTGCTCCAAGAATGTAACTGGCTTATAGCAAATCTCTTCTTCGAACTCGTCAAGCTCTTCTGCTTCTCGATCATCTTCTGGTTCAAAATAAAAACCATGGTTTTTGCTATGTCGTAATATCATGCTAACTCCTTTATGGTATAAAATCTATTTCCACACTTTGCACAATAATATCCGTCTGATGCGATATCTCCGAACTCAATTTTGTCTCCAAAGTCTAGTTCTTCATAACCGCTTTCTTCATCATAGAACTCAATACGATAACCATTAGTTTCATCTATGACAGAATAGATATCTTTGCTTCCACATTTTGGGCATGTAATCTTCATATTAATTCCTTTGCTCTGGCATTTTGATATATTCGTTTTCGTGAAAGTCATAAGCAAATGACTTGTTGCAATCTCGACAGTAGTAACAATAATCATGGGCTTCAAAGCTATCGTAGAATATTTCACTATCCCCATAATCCAAGTTTCCATCTTCATCAAATCCTAAAACCTTATATCCTATTTGGATGTCTCCCATTTCTAAGATTGTTGTGCTCCCACAATTAGGGCATTTAAATTCTTTACTCATTTATTCCTCCTTTTGTTGTATACTTTTTCAGGTTGACGTATTCGGTATTTATTCATAAGTTTTTTTGACTGTGGATACATACTAACTCCACCTTTGTCTGTAATTGCACCACTTTCAAATAATCCATAGTTACTTGGAATATATGATGTTATTTTTCCAATAGAAATTTCTAAATCAAATTCTCCTGTTATATATTTGAGCGGATAGTTGATAGTGAGCATTTTATTAATACCAAACACTGGCTTCAAAGCAGTTTGTCCCTGCTTCAAGTTCTTCTTCGATTACATCGTTTAAATGTTTTAAATCTTCAATAAAATCTTCGTCCTTTTGTTCTTCAAGTTCTTTTTCGATTGCTTCAAGTAAATAAGCTGCTTCATTTGTGCCAAATTCCCATGTCATGCTCCCCCATTCTCGGTCTGTATGGCTTTGAATAAATTCAGCAATATCAGAACCATAGAATGTCTCAATATCAAAACTTAAATGACTCAACTTTGAAAAATCCAGTTTATTGTTTTGTTCCCAATCTCTTAAGCCACATAAATCTGTATACTCATCAGGGACCATAACTAATAGTTTTGCAAATTGCTTTGGTAAAAATACTTTTCTTGTTAATTGAGTGCTTGTGCTCATTTTTTCTCCTGTTCTGCTGATAGGTGAATCATCTTGCGAACTCCATCCATATACCATACATACCAGACAGAGCCTTCGGTTTCCATTCTTTCCTGAATCGTTTCCCAATCGTCATCATCATAGAGCATCAGTATAGTTTCCTTAGCTCCTTCATCTCCCTCTTTTGCCCAACTATATAACTGATTAATCCATTGACAAGCAACGATTTCCCTTGAATTTTCTAATACCCAAATTTCTCTTACGGCCATTTATTCCTCCTAAAATAGTTTTAATTGTGGATTTATTTTTAGACGTTCTTGCTCACGCCATTCTGTTAAATCTTTAACTTCCCAATGCTCGAATGGCTCAAGTTCTCCTCTCTCTAACATTTTTTGTACCATGGTATCTTCTTTGGCTCTCATTAGAGCATGAAAGGAACTCTCTGCGTCTAAAAAGACATACATAAACGCTTCCCCGTTCTTTCTAAGGACCGTAACCTCATACTCATGTATTACTTCGGTCATTGTTGCACCACATATACGGGTAAGTTAGTAATACTCTTTTCAATCTTTTCGATTGTTTGCTCATGCTTACCTTCTAATGGATCTTCAATAACTTCTACACGGTGTATAGGAAGCACAAACATTGCCGCTGGCACCCACTCTGTTTTATAACGATTAATCCAACTTGGTATGCTGGCAGCCTTATATGAGCCAGTGCTTCCGTCTGAACGTGGCAATGAAACCTCATGTAATCGTTCATTATCGCCTTTTTGGTTATCTACTAGTTGCCATAAATTCTTAACGCAAAACTTGTTTTTTTCAGCATGGTCATGCTTACACTGATAAGCATCAAAGCTTGTATCTACAACCCACTCTTCTGCTAATCGTTCATAAAACCTTTCAGTTCCTTCCAAAATACCTAAAGCATGGAAGCCTACAATCTTGCTTTTGCCATATTGTAGCCCGTCAAAATTTGCGTTAGAGGAAATGCGTCTGCTCAATCCAAATCTTCGGGTTTCCTCCCAGAAATCTGGGAAGAATGGATAATAATTTGTACCAATCCAATCCCAAAGATGATATAGGTCATCATCGAATACATCTTGCATCAAGTGTAAACCTACGGCACCTGGATAATGAACATTACCTTGTGCGTCTATTGGCTTCTTTGGTGGGTCGTAAAGAAATTCATCTATTGGTATCCCCTCTGGTGATAAGTCAACGCACACGTATGCTCCCCCAGGCACACGTGTTCCACATCCCCGTTTAATCCCTTTTTTCATAACTTCCTCCGATCTTTTTGATATGAAAAGCCTTTCATTAATTGTAACATATTTCCTGATTAAAACCCAAGGTAATTAATATCACTCGTTGCCAATAAGTCGGTCATTTTATATAGTGCGCTAGCAAGATTGTAACCAAACTCACCTACGACTTGACCTGATTGGGTGTCAACAATTCTATAGTTGTATTCCTCAACAGGTGGAATTGTATGTCGGTCAAATGTTAATCTGTAATTACCGAAACGAACTTCACCATCTCCATATTCAAGCAAGGTTTGAAGATCTCGTACCATTGCCCATTTACGGAGTTTAATAATTTCGTAATCATCGTCTGACATTAAATTGTTAACTTCGTCACTCATTAGTGCATCTCCTTATAAACTTTTGGATTGTCTCGAACTGCTTTGATTTGTTCCATAATCCATTCCTTGCTTGCGCCAGGGAACAAATTCTTCACAGCATAGTAAATGTCATCATCTTTTATATTTAGGTCGTATACATATCGACTAATCTGAATTGCTCTTTGTTTCATTTCTCCCATGTGTACCTCCAAACTGTTTTGTATAAATAGGCTACTATTCCACGGAACATATAGATTTCAGTGTATTCTCCATTCTCTGCTTTTACAAAGAGACTCACGTTCTCATCCATACAATCAAATTGACCAATACTTTCCAAGACATCGGCAACGCATTGGCTATCTGTAATAAGAATGAGATCGTTTCTTTTGTCGAGATCTATTATTGTTCCATGAATTTTCCACTCTTTGGTGCTAAACGCTGTCATTCATCCTCCGTAGTTGGTTTCGCCAGAATAAAAATCTCTCGCAATAGCTATAGCATGTCTTACCACATGTGTTTTTGGAATTTTCATACCTGTTTTGGTGCGCATAATAGATTCAAGCTGTTTAAACAGAACTTTCATATCCTGAGTAAGTCTGAAATTCAAAACATCGTCATAATTGTCCTTTTTTGCCATTTCATATTCCTTTCCCGTTGTTATAATGATTTAATGCTATAACTAAGCAGTGTTTGAACACAGTTGTTTTTGCAACCTTAATCCCTAATTTCCTTTCAAGTAATCCTTTAATATACAAAAAGTCTTGGAGATTATCTCCAAGCTCTGTGCTTACCCATTCAACCTTTTTCTTTGGCTTTTTTTTCTTTTTTAGTTTACATGTTAT
>JBNGCV010000029.1:6528-9160 GCA_049975465.1 Kosmotogaceae bacterium
CACTAAAATCTTCTTTACTCTTTTTGCAATCTTTTCACATTCAATATCAGTAACCATGTTATAAGAAAATGTATTAATTGCAACATATTCGTCAGTGAATTGATCTACCCACCAGTCGTTATTAACAAAAAGCGGGTAGTTCTCAAGCATTAGCTGTAAGTTATCTCCAAATTTATTCGCCAGCATTATCAGATACCTCCTTGCATGCTTCTAAATAAGTAGCCGCAGAATAACCATTTGTTTCATAGGGATCAAATCCTTCTAACATCATTTGAATTTCAGCTGCTACATGAAATACTCTTTGTTGATCTGGTGAAAAACACCAGATTTCTTGATTGCTGTCAAGAAACAAAAAGGCATATCTCCCGACAATAATTGGCGTATATGGTGTTATATGTTTTATTGTATTTCTCATTTTAAACTCCTTGATTTATAGGGTATAATGGAATTTAAGTAATGTGCCCGTTAAAAATGCGGGTACCCGAATTGAAGCCCAGTGCTTAACCACTGGGTTTCTTTTACTCATAGTGCCATTCACCATCAAAATACTTGATACCATATTCTGTAAAATACCAACTGAACCCGTAGGTTCCATATTTCAGACATAGTTCTTTGTATTTCTTTTTGGTAATGGTCTTTTTGGTTTTGACCTTTGGGCCATGAAAACATGACACCAAAGTGATTCTTAAATCAACGGTCTCTTCGTTGGTGTCCTTTGAAATCTCGTTCACAGCCACAGCAATACTCCTCTCTGGTTATTTCTCTGTCATAGGCTTCTTTTACATGCTTTGTTACCGCATAGGTCCAATCTATTGATTGAGAGCCACAAACAGGACATTTAATGATAGTTTTAATCCAATATATATATCTGTCCATTATTCACCTCATGAATGGGTTACTAGTGTCATTGTTTCTTCGCTCAAAGAACTTGTCACTAATGTATCTATTCATCTGGGAATAAACATTTTCATTAATAGTTATACGTACAATTCGAGCAACCCCCATAGCTGGCAAATCCGTATAACTAAAAGCATCTGGATATTGTTTAATTAATTCGTCAAGCATAGACTTTTGCTGTTTTGTTAATTGTTTGGTCATTCTCCTCATCCTCCTTTTCTACATAAGTAATAATTAGTCTTGCCACATCCATAATCCTGTCCATCCTATTCAGGATTTCATCAGGTTTATTTCTATGAAGAGCAATATAATTCGGTGATGATAAATCAGTTATCCCGAAGTGCTTGGCAACCACATAGCCAACACTCTCTGCTTCGAGTTCCTTAATGTTTCCAGGGATATCACAATCTTCCCAATGCATTAATTCATGGGCAATTTCATGCACAAAAGTCTTGGTGCCGGCATCAGGTGAGAGATAAATCTTTCCTTTCGCTGATGCTCCTTGCGTTTCTCCAGTGAGTTCTTTGATTTCAACTTCTATATTATGATCTGCACAAAAGTCCATTAATGCATTAGATAGTGTCTCTAGTCGCTCTGGGCTTTTCCACTTAGGTGTTTCGGGTAACTCCTCACCCTCTGTTTGAGATACATCAAACACATGAACTACATGAAAACCAATCCGCTTAACAGGTAATCCATGCTCATCCTCATCTTCCCAAAAGTGAGGTGCGAAAATAGGTATTCCTTTTTCTCCTTTCTTGACATATCTTCCCATGGTTCTCCATGTGGTATAGCCTGCTACTCTTGTGGCATCAGGCATAGTAGAGAATATCAACCATTGATTATTTGCTGAATACTGGTGAAACTTGCTTGCGAAATCAAAAAAGTCAATCATTTGCTGACTGACTTTTGCTTCATTGGTTTCATTTGCCAGTATTTCTAAACTGGATTTTAGTTTCTTATTCAGTTCATGTGCTTCCATTCATCCTCGCTTTCTAATCTCTATGCCAAACACTTTCACATTATCTTCTACAATAAGTGGACACCAATCGGGTCTGCTCTCAAGCATTGTTTTCTCGTCTAATATATGTTGCGGTGTAGAAACAGGACATAACCACTCTTGAAGTATCTCCAAGCCAATCTGTACGTTTCCTCCCACCGATAATACACAATGAGCGCAACTCTCCGGCAACTCATCCACGATAACTTTTGTTACTTTCATTTATCCTTGCTTTCCTTTGTTAAATTTTTTGCCATATCTTCTCTTCCTCTTCAAGAATAGCAATAGCATATCTGCCCCTTAAAGTATTATTTTTAAATAGTGGAAAACCAAATAATTTCTCTGGTTCATCCTTGGGCTTTTCTTCAAAGACAGCACCAAAAGCAGTTAAGCCTATTTTGATAAAATCATAGGTTATTGGCTTTATTTGTATTTGAATTGTTTTGTCAGGATAAATTTGTTTGTAGGTAACGGCAAGCTCTTTAATTTCCCTGAGTAACTCCTCTACATTTTCATGTGATCCCATTACCACTTCCTTCCTAGATATACCTCATATTCTTCTATGTCTGATAGGTCTAGTTTGATTACTCTTGTCTCTATTCCATCAATGTCTTTTATAATTAGAGTTTCCTCTTCTACATTCAAGGTTATAGATACAAGTTCTCTTGATGCGAAATATTTATCCTCTGCCTGAAATGTTAATTTAGTCTTTGGTTTTTTCATCTTGTTCACCAT
>JBNGCV010000029.1:9260-14043 GCA_049975465.1 Kosmotogaceae bacterium
CATTATGAATCCTTTCCATAATTATAGTTTTCATCTTCGTACCACCATATCCTAATATTTCTCCACGGTGTGTAGTCTGATAAATAACATGGTTGATTGATCTTCAATACTTCCGTAGGAAATATCTCAAGGTTTTCTTCTTTTCCAGTGAATACAGTTGCAAAGTGAATATCTTTTGTTGATAGCATATATGCTATTTTTGAGCCTGCTTTTGGGACTTTATTGTTCCAGTGCTTCTTTGGCATATTTTCTCCTTTTTGTGTATAATCATATCATGACAGACACTAACATCGAACTCTATAATGACATGAAGCCCTTACAGGCTCAAGCAATAGCACAAGCTCAACAAGTCCTTTTGTTACTATTCTTAAATTCTGATATGACCGTTGAGACCGCTTGTGAAGCAGTGGGCATCACAGAACGCAAATATCGTTACTGGTTAGCCAATGGTGAAACTGCCATCGAGATGACTCGTAACCTTATTGATAACCAACAAAAACAATTAGTCTCTGAACTAGCAATTGCTAAGAATAAGATCATTAATAGATTAATCAAGGATGCCACCGATGTGACAACTAAACCTCTTGAACGTGCTAAACTCTTTGAAGTCCTTAATGAAGAACTTGATAAACTCCAGAGTGTCTACAATGTTCGCCCTGGTATCGAAGAGCAAGCACAAGCATTCCTTAAACAAGGTCCAGCTATCGAGAAAAAAGAATCCCGATTCGCTAGTATTGATATAGAGGAAACCGATGAAGGTTTTAGAATAGGTATTAATAAAGAAAATGACATTATTGACGGAGAAGCGAAAGATTTGCAAGAATCCGAAAATAGTGTATAATAAATAAGACCCAACTTTTCTTCATGATTCCTCCCATCTGTGAAGAATCAGACTCCCGCCCCCTTCCCTGGCGGGAGTTCTGTCTTTCTAGGCTAGAATGGAATTTCCTTCTCTGGCTCGTCACTAGCGACTTTACCAGGCATATCGCCATAGTCTCCACCAGAACCAGCAGGTTGGTCACGATAGGGTAAGAACTTAACTGTTGAAGCGTTCACCTCAAAGGCTGCTCCGCTTGAACCATCATTCCTCTTAAAAACGGTTGGACCGCCTGTTTGGGGATCAGGTTTCAATCGACCAACAACAAGAACTGGTCTACCTTTCTTTAAATATTGATTACAAGCCTCAGCAGCAGCTCCCCATACTGAAATACGAAACCATGTAGTTTCATCGACTTTTTGTCCATCACTTTTAGTATATGAACGACTAGTCGCAACACTAAAGCCCGTTACGGCTTTTCCATTAGGTGTAAACCGCATTTCTGGGTCACGACCTAGATAACCTACTAACGTAATTTCTTGATACATTTATTACTCCTTTTACTAACTTTGATTGAATTTTCTACACAGGTGTAGAATGGGGTTTACGTCACTTTACGTTACAAGTTTACGGGAAAAATGCTATTTTTTAACCTTTTCTTTTTCAGGCAATTTTTCTCCATAAACAGCTCTTATATCAGCATATTTACGAAGTCTTTTATAGGCTTCCCCATCAATATTTTCTTCTTTAATTCCTTTTATTAAATTTCTTATTGTAGAATAAGGGATAAATCGTTTTAAGAGAGCCAAAAAGACTCCAGCTTCTAGATGCCACAAATCTCCATCTGCTAATTGTGCTGAGGTATCAATTCCATCATCCCAATTGATAGCAATGTTTGAACCATTTAACCAAATTTGTTTTGGCATTGGACCAACTA
Source organism: Kosmotogaceae bacterium (assembly GCA_049975465.1). Classification (GTDB taxonomy): domain Bacteria; phylum Thermotogota; class Thermotogae; order Petrotogales; family Kosmotogaceae; genus JASMTM01. The sequence goes on from JBNGCV010000029.1 coordinate 11,015, forward strand.
TGTCCTGCGCAGAAGTTATTATGAGTAAGTCCATAAAAGCGTCTAATTTCCCTGCTAAATAAGCCTCATTTACTAATTGTTTTTTCCCTTTTGTCGATTCTAAATTTGTTTTTATTCTTCGATATTCTTCATTTATATAGGTAATTAGTTCATTTAATGTCATCGGTTTTTTCCTTAAACACATATTGGTTAATGTTTTCTTTGTGAGTGATTTTCGCTAAGTGTAAACCACTCTTTTTAATTTGAACATCAAAAGCTTCATTATCGAATAAGGTTCTTAGCTCTTTATAAGTCATTTCGAGAATGTTGGTGTTTACTCCCTCTGGCGCAGTGTTCTCAATCTTTAAGCATTGCACCTGTGCATCTGCTGGAGTCTTGTAAACCATAAACAGATTCTCTTTTGACATCATAATAAAGTCTCCGTCTGGGAGGCTAAGTAGAACAAAAATAAGTTTCTGATTACGTTTTGGGATTGTTTCCATGCTTCCTTTCATTTAGTGATTTAATCTTTCTTCCAGAACTCAACAGCAGCAAATATGATTTTACCAATAGCAGAGGTGAGTTCATCCTCAAACTTTTGTGTCAAATCGCTTGCTCCTGATCGCTTATGGGCAACTTCGTGTGCTAATGTGCTAACGCATTCTTTGTAACTGCGTAGTATGCTTCTGCTTAAAGTAATTTGCCCTGTGGCTTTGTTATATTCACCAGGAACATCGGCTGGCAATTCACCTATAATTATATCACTTAATTTAAGGGAATAATCATATAAATTCGATAAATCCTTAACACTATCTTCAAGGATTTTTCTCTCATCAAGCGTCAAATCTTCAAGTTGATATATACCTTTTCTTGGCGTTGACCTTGCCACGTCACGGGTATTTGGGACACCGACCTTTTTTAAGATTTGCTCATTATAATAACCTTTCCACCTAAGAACTATATATCCTCTATGTTCTGCCTGTTTGTCTGCATCTCGTCCTATAGAAATAGCATATAGCTTATGAGCAAAGTGTTTATCCCATACTTCTTTCCATAGTAATCTATTGATGTGAAGTACATTAATAGTTGTTTCCCATGGTTGATCTTTATCTTTGAGTAAGCCTTTAAAATAGTTCTTAATAAGAATTTTAGAGGCAGTATTCTCAATTAGATTCCTTATCTCTTTTTCAAGAACTTTATCATTGATATTGTCCCTATCTCTTGAGATTGCTTCGGATGCTTCTTTGCTAAACAGGTGATAAGAAAACATCATGTTTTGTTTTTGGGCAACTCGTGACCTATTGACATAAATATAGCCACTTGGATAAGAAATTTCATTTACTTCAATCCATCTAATTTCTGGATCTAACTCGGAGAAAAATTTCTTTGCTTGCTCATATTCTGCTTCGGTGCATTCTACCGTTGCTCGTGTGCCTTCAACAAATGGATTGTCATCAAATTCATAATGCAAAGTTGGTATGCCAAACGCATTTGATATAGCAATTCTTGGGGATACCTTAGTGCCCCCGAACTCTAATGTAACATTTCTGTCATTCCGAGCAGCAGTAACCAAACCAGACTTTAAGCCTTCACCAAACATGCCAATACTGCCTTCTGATTTATCGTTGTAGCCGAAGGCAAAGTCACATGGTTCAAGTCCAGGTCCATAGTCGTGCATAATGAGATATCCATTGTTCCATAATATTTCTCCCCCAGTTTCCCCAGTGTTTTCTTCTACATCATGCTTGGCATCAAGGTAATTCTGGATAATCTCTCTCAAGGCTTCAACCATAGTCCATTGTTGGACATGTTGTAATGAGATTCCACTGTCGATTAATCCTCTGATTTCTTTAGTCGCTATAACCATTTATTGTTTCTTCCTTTCTATTTTATTAATGAAATTTAACAGGTCACAACAGATCGAGCTTTTTCCTTCCACGTAGTTAGCGTGTGTAATGAGCACAAAGGGTTTCTTTAACTGTTCCTCCGTTTCTTGGTGAATTTCTTCAATTTTATTTTTCAGTAAGTCATAGTTTCTGATTTCTTCTAAATCAAGTTCAAGAAAGTCGTCAAGGATCTCAAAAATGGTTCCGAACATAAATTCGTTCACGAGCCATATTTTGCCTCCGTCTTTCCTTTTTATTGTGTATTCCCCCTTTGGTCCGAGCAATTCTTTGAGGTCCCTTAAAGCTTTTTGAGTCTCAATGAGTTGCTTTTTCATTTGTTCTCCTTTGGAAGTATATGTACAAGTTTCCCAAATGATTGTAAGAAAACATTGTAGAACTCAGCAGCAAACTCATTCTCGACATAATGGGGAATAGCATTTTCAATTAAGACAAAACCCTTCTCAATAATGTCAAGAGCTATTGATATTGTTTCCCAATCGATAGGTTCTTTTTTGTCATAGTTCATTGCCACCCAAGTGGATCTAGATTTTAATTCTAACAATTTTTCCTTTGGGCACATATGGTAGGCTCTATCAACGGCATGGGACTTATCTCTTGCTTCTACCCATACTTCATAACCTATTGAAGTGTTCCTGAATAGTTGGGCTATTACAAGATATAACTGTTTTTCCATTTTTACTCCTTTCTCCACGGTGCGGAGAAACTCACAATCGAACTGCTCCCTATTCTTCCATCGTTCAGGGTCAATAATTGATTTTTACATATTGTTCCTTTTTAAGGATATTGACTTGCGATTATTGAGGCAATTAAGAATTGTTCCATTCTTGCGTATCAAACACGCCGTCTAAGCGTTTTTACAACAACACTTTGTGGTTGCCGATCAGGTTCCACGCTTTTGCCGTCCATTCGGATTCGGATGGTTTCATGATGCACAAGGTCCTAACGGCAATTCCATGTAATGCGTAATGCGGTCAAGTTCTTTGCCGTGATAATAAATAGGTCCATAAGCGCACATCTTCATAATGTTCCACTGAAATGTCCCGTCACCAATATCAATTAATTCCCCCATTCTCACGCTTTCCGTGACATCATCCCACACAAGATAAGTCTTGCGAAATTCAGGCATCTTATCTTTGACCGCAA
>JBNGCV010000029.1:14143-16215 GCA_049975465.1 Kosmotogaceae bacterium
ACAGGAAAGGCTAAAGTAAACGTGCTAAATCAAAAATAAGATCACTAATGAATATATGCAAATAACTTTTTTCTTCATCATGACCTATCATTGAATTGACTTTAAAGTGAGTATATATAAATGTTAAATTGAAAATCTCTAATTCATATTCATACATATTCTCATTCTTTGTAATGATTTTCCCTAACAGTACAACTATCTTAGCTACTATTCGATATATAGGTAACTTAACCTTTGTGTATTTCCCCTCTATATTTATCTTGTATCTATGTCTCCATGTATATGATATATCATCCTTTGGCTTCCCTCTTGTATCCATATGTTTCCCTTTCATAAGACTTTCTTTTTCACGGGGGTATAGTTAACCTTCGCAATTCACCCTATTTGAACCATTTTTTATGGGATAATACCCATATAGTGGTCATTCCTATAAAGAATATCACGAATAGGGGGTAATTATAGATGAAATCTTTAATCATTTGTAGCATATTTAAGCTCTCTTTCTTCTAATTTGATAGATTCTTTGCAATCTTTGCAGACAATTTGAACTATCTTGACAGTATCCTTGTCGGAGCCATCGGCTATGTATTCTCGTTCACCACATACAATACATACTTTTAGCTTCATATGCACCTCCTAAGTGCTCATTTTCCCCTCACTGAGACACTACACGCTTCTTTAATGTAGTGTCTCTCTGGGGTTAGTTAAATTCCTACAGAACGGTCGTGTCAGCAGGATGATCATCGATTTCAGCTAGTTGCCGTTGGTGCTTAACTAGCCGTTCATGAACACTATAGGCTACTGCGCTTGACACAGTTTCTCCACCCTGTGTAGACTTCAGGCTCTCAAGCATTCTATTAAGGGTGAACTTATCATTAATCAGTTCCCCTATAGCTGCATAATGCTCATCTATCTTAGCATCAACTCCATCGAGCTGTTCTAAGACCATACCAATTTGAGTGTTGGTATCAGGGATAATCATATTCATTGGCATATTAAAGCTCCTCTCTATATATACTGCGTAACTCCGCATGGGTTGCCTCGTACGGAGTCACGCATTTTCTTGATTACGTGCAGTTACCGCAAATTACGGGCTTGCCCCCTATACGGGCTAGCCCCTTAGTGCGAGCTAGCCCGATTATTGATTAGTGATTAAATGGCTTCAGTTTCCTGAACTGCAACTTCAGCCTTGTACCCTGGGGTGCCAGCAAGGTCATTGAACATGATGCGCTTGCGGGAATTGTTCTCCCACACCATGCTGAAGGGTTTACTTGACCCTGGAGTATAAATCTTGACGGTTGTGCCAGACCCAAGTTCTGCAACATTGAACTTATTGCCAGCAAGATCCTCCATCAGAATTTCACCGTTTGAGTGATCATTCTCGAGCAATTCTTCAGGGGTTGGTATACGGTTATTATTAGCCTTGTAAGCCTCAGTAACAGCTTTGCGGGCTTTCTTCTTTGCACCAGAGTGGTTGTATCGTTCCTCACGGAACCCTTCAACTTCTGGGGTTGGCTTACCTGCGCCCCACTGATAAAGAATGGTATCGACCCACCCTAAACCAGTGTCTTCGTTCTTGATCTCGTTAAGACCCTTGATGTTTAACTTGTAGCCATAGCCCATAATCAGGGACTTGAGCATGTCGTGGTAACGACTAAAGAGGATTGAGCCCTCTTTGCTTGGGCGGCGAACATAGAAGTTGCCATTGCGAACACCAACGACAGCCCAACCGTGAACGAAGTATTTTTCAGGAATACCATCCTCATAGCTATCGCCGAAGAGATCTCCTTCATACTTATTGCTTACTGCGCCAACAGAAGCTTTGCGGAATGGGCGGTCTTTTTCAATATGAAGCTCGGGGCTTGTCAGCTTCTCATCTAGCTCTTTATAAAAGAGATAGTTAGAGGCAGCAGAGATAACACTCCGTTGCTCATATTGTGGCATAAACGTGTCATCCACTGGTCCACCCTTTGCAGGGAAGATTGTAAGGACTTCAGGCTCACCTTTTTCTGGTGAAACGGCATAAAAGTTATTGTTTGTTCGGAATTTCTTGGACATTATTTTGCTCCTTT
>JBNGCV010000030.1:0-15680 GCA_049975465.1 Kosmotogaceae bacterium
GATTTTGCCTGCTGGAATAACAACAGGTAGTCCCTTCCACCGGCTTTAGAGTCGGTTCCTGACATGTTGAATCCACCGAAGGGCTGGACTCCAACCAGAGCGCCCGTACATTTTCTGTTGAAATAAAGATTACCCACATGGAATACTTTTTTTGCCTTCTCAATTCTGTTTCTGTCTTTGCTGTACAGAGCACCTGTCAAACCATATTCCGTGCTGTTAGCTATATTCAGTGCATCATTGAAATCTTTTGCTTTGATAAATGATGTAACAGGTCCAAAGATCTCTTCCTGTGATACTCTATCATCACGTTTTACACCTTCTATGACGGTTGGTTTTATGAAAAATCCAGGTAGATCATCTACAGTTTCTCCGCCACAGGCTATTCTGCCTTCCTTTTTACCAATTTCTATATATTTCATGATCTTTTCCTGTGCGCCTTCATTTATAACAGGTCCAAGCCAGCTTTCAGGATCTCTCACATCGCCCACTTTGATTCTTTTTGTCTTCTCAACTACCTTTTCAAGTAATTTGTCATAGATTGATTCTACAGCTATGATTCTTGAACCAGCAGAACATTTTTGACCCTGGAAGCCAAAGGCAGAGGTTACGCATCCTTCTGCAGCAGCATTGAGGTCAGCTGTTTCATCAACAACTACTGCATCTTTTCCACCCATTTCGAGAACGACTCGTTTTAACCACTTCTGTCCTTCTTGATGCTTGGCTGCGAGTTCATTTATTCTCAAACCAACTTCTCTTGATCCTGTGAACGAAATGAAACGTGTTTTTGGATGCTCAACGATATAGTCTCCTATTTCGCTACCGCTACCGGGAACAAAATTTATAACACCTTCCGGTAAGCCGGCTTCATGAAGTATCTCAACAAATTTTGCTGCAATTATCGGAGCGTCACTTGCTGGTTTTTGTAAAACGCAGTTTCCGGAAATCGCTGCTGCAGTTGTCATACCTGCCATGATAGCGCTGCAAAAATTCCATGGGGGTATGACAGCTCCAACACCCAGAGGTATGTATACAAGCTCGTTTTTCTCTGGTGGTATTTGAATAACCGGTTGAAGTGAAGCATATCTTACTGCTTCACGTGAGTAAAATTCTAGAAAATCTATTGCTTCCGCGAGATCTGCATCGGCTTCGATCCAGTTTTTCCCCACTTCAAGAATCATGGTAGCATCAAGCTCATAACGTCTTTCTCTCATTATCTGAGCAGCCTTTAAAAATGGTTTAACACGTTCTTCTACAGGAGTATGTTTCCATGTTTCAAAGGTTTTCCAGGCAACATCCATTGCTGAATCGATCATTTTTTTGTCCGCTTTGGAAACGGTACCTACTATTTCTGAAGGATTACTTGGGTTTCTTGATTCAGTAACTCTGTCTGTCTTCTGATGTTTGCCACCTATTATAAGGTCAAAATGACGTTTTTCTTTGCTCACCTTATCAAGAGCTTCTTTCATTTTCTTCCTCACTTCGGGATTTGATGGATCAATGTAACCTTCATTTTTAAATGGTGGCAGAATCATGTAATCACTTGCTTCTGTCATCTCTAATACCTCCTTTAAACAACGTTTTTTTCTCTTGTAACACCCTTTGCAAAACGTTCTATATTAAGATTTGAAATATCTACATGTTTAGTCTCTCCGTGTACTATCCATTCAGCCACTGCTTCTCCCACAGCTGGAGCTAGCATGAAACCATGTCCGCTGAATCCAATTGCATAGTAGAAATCCGATATTTCTGTTGATTTGTCTATTATTGGTAGAGCATCGGGAGACATATTGTAAAGTCCCGCCCAGTGTCTCAAAACTCTTATTTGCTTTAAAAAGGGAAAGAATTTTGGCATTTTTGTGGTCATCTCGGTAAGGAATCGCCAGCCTGGATTTTCATTATGGCTTGGTTTTTCATCTTCATCACCCTGTCCCATAATAAAGTTTCCAGATTTGGTTTGTCTTATATAGAAATTTTTCTCAAAGCTTATAACAAGAGGATTCATAAGGTGTTCAACTGGTTCGGTGACGAAAATCTGATGTCTGTATGATTCTGTTGGTAAGTCCACACCGACCATTTTACCAACTTCGTGAGAATAGCCACCAGCTGCGTTTATTACCAGATTGGTCTTTATATAGCCTTTATCGGTGTAGACTCCGTTAATCGATTTGTTAGAAACATCTATGTCAGTAGCTTTTGTGCGGGTTAAGATTCTGGCTCCGCGTTTTGCAGCAGCTTTGGCATATCCCATAGTGGCAAGATGAGGATTTGCATGCCCATCTGACGAACAAAATGCTGCTGCTTTTACATCAGTAGTGTTTATATAAGGGAATTTCTCTGCAGTTTCTTTCTTCGAAAGAAAATTAACATCTAGCCCTTCCTCTTTCTGCATCTTTACATTCTTTTCAAATAATTCAACCTCTTCGTCAGTGAATGCCAAAAGCAGATAACCGCCTTGATAGTATTCAATATCCATTCTAATGTCCTCTTTGAATTTATTGAAAAGCTCTACACTTCTCATGGCTAATCTAACGTTTGGTCTTTCACTCCACTGTTGACGAATTCCGCCTCCGCAACGCCCTGTTGATCCTGCTGATAGATAGTCCTTTTCCAGGAGAACGATATCATTTATCCCATTCTTGCATAGATGGTAAGCAATTGAAGTTCCGATTATTCCACCACCTATAATAACAGCAGAAGCGCTATTCATCTTTTTCACTTCCTTCTGAAATGGCTTTGAAAGTTGTTGGTACTGCAGGGGGTCTAAGATTCCCGGGATCCAATTTTTCAACGGGGACCCCGGTTTTTCTTGAGAGAATCTTCAATGCATTAAGTCTGCATGTTCGACCACCACAGGGCCCCATAGCTATTCGTAAATATCTCCTCAATTCCTCAAAGTCTGTGTAACCTTCATCAATTGCTTTCTCAATATCTTCAACAGTTATCTCTTCACAGCGACATACATAATCGTTTCTCGAATGAGTCACTGGTTTTATATGTCTGGCATCCTTAATGTGTTCCCTATCTATTTTTACATATACGACAGGTGATTTATTTCCAAAATCTGTCACCTGAGTAACTTCACCAGTATCCAGTATTCCACCATCTCTTGATAATACGTAAACAGTTTCATTTTTTTGAGGAAGTGGTAAGAATTCATATGGAATACCTATTATGGCTTTGTTGGAATCCGGTAGTTCCTGTAACATAAATATTGCAAGCCCCGGGCATTTTGAGGCACAAATACCACATCCAGTACATTTTTCATAGTCTATTGTGGGAATACTGTTAATATTTTCTCCAACAGTTATTGCTCCAACGGGACAGCTTGTTTCACAGGGATTGCACGGAATTGGTTCAGGACATTCTATAATAGGTCGTTTTTTGCCTTCATACTTTTTAAAGTTATCATCGTTTTTTTCTACAAATTTTTCCCCCTCAGTTGTGAAACCAAGTTTTTGCAGCCCACTACGAACCTTCTGGGATGTGGGACCGCTTCTGAAATTTTTGATCTGTTCCTTTAAATCATTCAATCTATTTTCGTCGATCTTCTTTGATAAATCTCTGGCAATGTTTAATCCAGCTATCCTTCCTTCAATCATGGCTGTTGTAGCTTCTTCAATTCCACTTACGTCACCAGCGACAAAAACATTGTTAACAGTGGTTCTCATGTCTATATTTCTTTCTGGGACATATCCTCCAAGTTCGGGTATGTATTTGATATTTCCACCCGCCTGGGAAACAAGTTCAACGGAAGGAGTTAAGCCAGTTGCTAGACATATTGTATCCACAACAAATTCTCTCTCTTTACTGGGAATCATTTGCCAATTTTCATCAACTTCGGTAATAACTGCACCTTCAACCTGAGTATTCCCTAACGCCTTTTTTATAGTATGCTTTAAAAGTATTGGTATACCGAGTCGTTTTGTCTTTCTAGCGTGAACTTCATATCCTCCAATACGATCTGCAGCTTCAACAATAGCTTTTACATTAGCCCCAGCCTGTTCAAGCTGGTAACTAACAATAAGGCCAATGTTTCCTGAACCGATCATTAGAATGTTTTCACCTGGTAAAATTCCGTACTGATTCATTAATGTTTGAACGGCTCCAGCACCATACACACCTGGTAAGTCATTGTTTTCAAACTGAAGAAATTTTTCTGATGCACCGGTTGCAATAACTATTCGTTCAGGCTTTAGAAGATCAACCCTATCGGTTTCTCTATGAAGAACCGGGACACCTTTATCATAAATACCAATAACAGTTGATTCGGGAAAAACTTCAACATTTTTCATATCCGATATTTCTTTAAGAAGTTCCTGAGCTATTTCAAACCCCCGGACAGAAGCATAGAAATTCTCATTTCCAAAAAATTTGTGGGTTTGCTTTACCAGTTGACCACCTGGTTCTATTCCTTCGTCTACAATCAGTACATTGAGACCTGCCTTACCAGCTTCTATTGCTGCAGCGAGTCCCGCAGGTCCACCACCGGCTATCAGAACATGAAGCTCAGTCAATTATCTCACCTCTTCCTCGTTGCCTTCTAATTGACATACCTTCTTTTACGCGTGTAATGCAGGTTCTTACATTAGGTATTCCATTAACTTCCATAAGACAAGATGAGCACTTTCCTATTGCACAGAAAAATCCCTGATCGCGTTCTCTTTTAGGAGTCTTTCTCAAGTTTTTGATACCATTTGCATGTAAAGCTACAGCTATCGTTTCACCTTCGTAAGCTGTTAACTCCTGTCCTTCAAAGTTAAAAGTAATTTTTTTGCCCCTTCTAAAGGAAAGTATAGGATGATCGGTGAGCCTTCTCACTTTTTTCTAGCCTCCTAAAATATTATAATGTACTGTGTACTTCATTTAATATTATAAAATTTTAAAGGGAGTCTGTGAAAAACAAGACATCGTTATTTATAAGAATATAAAATGATTAACAACTTTATACGCTTGCTTTCTCTTTTAGACAACGTTCTGAATTAAAGAATTTACTAAGTTAGACTTACGGGAGGTGATATTATGCCAGGAATTCTGGGACATAGAGGAATGGGTATTGGAGATGGAGAAAATTCTTTACTTTCATTGATAAAGGCCGTTCAGGTGGGAGCAGATGGTGTTGAAACCGACGTTTGGTTAACAAATGATTCTACAATGGTTCTCACCCATGATCCTGATTTGGAGAAGATCACTGGAGAGAAATTAAATGTTAAAGAGACATCATTCAAATATCTAAAGAAAAAAGGTTTTATTAATGAAGAAATCCTTACCACTTTGGAAATGCTTTATCTTGAAATGCCAGATGACTCGTTAATAAATGTAGAGCTTAAAGACGTGGAAGCAGCACCATTGGTTGGTCAGCTTGTTAATAGTTTTGGAGCGCTTGACAGAACGATTTTTTCTTCTTTTCATCACGAATGCCTTGGAGTATTAAAGAACAAGGTTCCTGAGGCTCACATAGGAATGCTTATCGATGAAAGGGCAAAGTCTGACGAACCTTTGAAATATTTTAAAGAGTTGATAAACAAATATAATCCTTATTCATTACATTTACCTGTTCAAATATTTAATGAAGCTGGACTGGAAAAAGGGCTTGAGCTTATCGATTTGTTAAGGCAATGGGAAATCAGAATACTTCTCTGGACTTTGAACGACCCGGCGCTTGCACTTAAGGTCAAAGATCACTGTGATTACATCGTCACGGATAACGTAACGCAACTTATTGCAGCATTTGGAGGAAAGGTATAGAATCTATGTATTACATTCAAAAGATATTTGGAATGATACTTTCACCACCTGGAATTTTGGTGGTTTTATATTTGATAATGTCACTGATAACAATAAGAAAGGCTGAATCTCCGGTATTTAAAAGAATAGGTTATGCAATGTTGTTAGTTAGCCTGTTCTTTTATTTACTTGCCACAGGGATCGGGGCAAGATTGTATTTGAAACCCCTTGAAACAAAATATTTAAGACCTTCTGGAAGTATTAATTTAGATGTTATTGCAGTGCTTGGAGGGGGGATCATTCAAACGCCTTATGGAGAACAGACCAGTCAGAGCACGATTAATCGGCTGATGGAAGGTTACAACCTTTACAAAAAAACCGGCAAAAAAATCATAGTTACAGGAGGGGAACCTTTAGGTCGAGAAGCAACTTCAGAAGGGCTGGTAATGAAAGACACTCTTATTTCTTGGGGAGTCAGTGAAGAAGATATTATCGTTGACCGGACTGCTAGAAATACTATGGAAAATACTGAATTTATTGCTGAAGCGTGTAAAGATAACAACTGGAAAAATGTTATGTTAGTTACTTCAGCGGTTCACATGCCAAGAGCAGTTACTTCTCTTGAAAAATATTCACTAAACATTTATCCCTGGCCTTCAGATTACCTATATGAAACGAACTCTCTTAGCTGGATTGATTTTTTGCCGACCAGAGATGCATTGGAAGCGAATCTAGCTGCAATTCATGAATTTATTGGAAGCATTTGGTACAGGATTTATGATAGGAGCTGAAATCATTGTGTGACACTATTTTTATTGGAAAAAAGATACTAGGAAATAGGACGCTGTTTGCGAAAAATAGTGATAGACATCCAAATGAACCCCAAGCGATGTTGTACTTTCCTCCTGCTGAACCGGAGGAAGATTATGTAAAAACAACGTATATTAAGGTAAAACAGGTAGATCAAATCAATGGCATACTCATTTCAAAGCCATCATGGATATGGGGAGGAGAAATGGGTATAAACGATAAGGGTGTAGCTATTGGAAATGAGGCAGTCTTTACAAAAGAACCCGTAGAAGAAAAAAGCCTGCTGGGAATGGATATGTTGAGACTGGCTCTGGAGAGATCTTCCAGTGCACAGGAAGCATTGAAAATAATCATAGGACTACTTGAAGAATATGGTCAGGGTGGAAATGGTGCTTATTATGGAGAACTCAATTATCACAATTCTTTTCTTATAGTTGATAATGATGAAGGCTGGCTGCTTGAAACTGCTGGAGAATACTGGGCAGCAAAGAGAACAGTAGATCTTTGTACCATATCCAATTCGTTGACCATCAGTAATGATTTTGACCTTATTCATCCGGAAGCAATTAAACATGCAATGGATAAGAATTGGTGCAAGAGTGAAAAAGACTTTGAGTTTTCGAAAGCCTATGGTAATAAAATGTACACGTTTTTTAGTGGTGCAGATAGAAGAAAAGAAAGAACAGAAACGTTTATAAGGGATGAAAGTCCAGATATTACACCGGAAAAATTGGTTGAACTTCTTAAAGATCACCAGTACGATACAAATATAAAAAAGGGTTCAATGAAAAATGTTTGTATGCATGGGGGTGGTTTAGTCTCAAATCAAACCACAGCATCGATGATATGCGAAATTGATGAGAAAACTACTGTATGGGCTACGGGGTCCAGTGCTCCCTGTATTTCAACATACAAACCCATTTGGTTCATAGATACGGGGTCCACGTTACCATATTCAAACGAACCTGAAGGACTTGCTTTTTGGAGACAATGGGAAGATTTGTATAGAAAGTACTTATTTAAGAGCAAAGAAACAAAAGAGTATGTTAGAAAATCCATTGAACCATTACAGAATAATTTATTTCAAAAAGTTAATGATCTCAAAGAAGCTCAGGAAGAATATACAGCACTTACACGTTTTGCGTTCAACGAAAGTGCTAAACTGGCATCTAAGTTGATAGGCAAAATAACGAAGGGAAAAAACGCTTTGGTTTCTCCTGTTTTTTGGATATATTGGAAAGTTCAAAATGCGCGTATGAGATCGGAGAAGAAAAGCTACAAAGTTAAATTCTGATATTTTTTAGAAATGGGTTGTTTTCAAGGACTTCCTTTGCGGAAGTTTCTTGCCCGTGCCCGGGGAATATTTGAAGGTACAGGTTTTTAGCCAGCATTCTTTTAAGAAAAATCAATGACTTTTCCATTTCTACACTATCGCCACCTAAAAAATCCGTTCTTCCAATAGAAATGGGAAAAATTGTATCGCCGGTGAAAAGGTATTTGTCGCTAAATAGAAAACAACTTGATCCTGGAGAATGACCGGGGGTATGAAAAAAAGTCCATTCATCTGAAAATGTCTTTGATTTCATCAGTGGTAAGCTGGCTAAATCAAGTTCATCAAATCCATACAATCTGCCAAGGTTCAGTGATGGATCTTTCAGAATCTCTTTATCAGATTCATGTATATATATTTTTGAAGGTTTGAGTTGTGGTAGATCATATATGTGGTCAACATGAGCGTGGGTTAGTAGTAACACGATTTCTTTTTTCTGGTAATTATCTTTAATGAACTGTGTAATTCCTCTAACTGCATCTATTACAAATAAGACTTTTCCCACGGGAAGAATGTAACTGTTGGCTTCCAGAAACGGTGAAACAAATACATCAACCATTTAGTATCAACCTTTCTTAAGTATTTTTGTTGGCTGGTTAAAATAAAAACACCAACCTTTGTTTTTATATTGCCTCTGATTAATATGTATAATTATTACATAAATATGGAGTGTTTCATAGTTTTGTTAGCGTGATTATGGAGGTGTTGTAATGATTGAGTTTTTGAAAAGTCTGCTTCCTGAAACTTCTTTTCCAGTGCTTCTGAAGTATCAGGGAAGAACATCCAGGATTTATTACATTGATAACGATGTACTAAAGGAAGCGTCGACTAAAGAATACTCCGGGATAAGTGTGAGAGTATGGTATGAAGGCGTTTGGGGTTTTGCAAGCACCAGCAACATAAGGAAAGACGATATTAAGGAAGCCATTAACAGTGCTATAAAATCTGCCAGAGAAGGAAAAAAGGATAAACCTGGCACGTACAGCAAACCACGTTTTTTCCCTAACAAAGGGGCATTAGTTGTCCCTGAAACAGATCCACTTAAAAATCATTCAGTGGATGAAAAAATATCTTTGGTCAGAAAAGCTGCTGAAAAAGCGAAATCTGTGAGTGAAAAAATCGTTTCTTCATCATCAACGTATACTGAAATTATTGATGAAAAAACGATGGTATCCAATTATGGAACTGAAATAACCTATTCTGACAGGAAGGCTGACTTCAGGGTTGCAGCTTTTGCATCTGACGGTAACGATATGGAACTGGGGTATGCAAGTTTTGGAGCTACTGGAGGATGGCAGGAGCTGTTTAAAGATAGATCATATGAAAATACAGCTGAAGAAGCTGCAAAAATAGCATTAGCAAAATTGGGGAAAGAATCACCTGAAGGTGGAATTTACACTGTTGTGTTGCATCCATCGTTAGTTGGTGTTTTAGCACACGAAGCCATTGGACATACGGTGGAGGCAGATTTCGTACTTAGTGGTTCTGCAGCAAAGGGACAATTGGGGAAAAAGGTAGCCAGTGAACTGGTAACGCTTGTAGATGATCCCACACCTGATTTTTGGGATGGCGCAACAGGTATAGTATTGGTTGATGATGAAGGTAATAAGCCAAAGAAAGTAGAAGTAATAAAAGATGGAGTCATGAAATCATATTTACATGATGCTGAATCTGCAGCCATTTTTGATGTTGAACCTACAGGAAACGCAAGGGCATTCAATTATTCTGACGAACCTATAATTAGAATGAGAAATACCTACATAGCACCTGGCGAATCTTCTGTTGATGACCTTATTAGCTCAACAAAAAACGGTTTATATCTAAAAGGACTTGGAGGTGGAGGTCAGGCTGATGCCAATGCTGAATTTATGTTTGGTGTTTTAGAAGCCAACAAAATCGAAAATGGTAAGATTACTGAACCGTTGCGAGAGGTAACGATTTCAGGTCAAGCCTTTGATGTTCTAAAATCAGTTGATGCCGTAGCCAATGACTTCCTTTTTACTCTGGGAGCCGGTTATTGTGGCAAACATCAACCTGCAAAGGTAGATGCAGGAGGACCGCACCTGCGCTGTAAGGTTAGGATCGGAGGTAGAAAATAATGAATGAAATCATAAAGACCATTTTTGACAGGATAAGAAAAAAGGGAAATTACGATATTGAAGTATTTTCTCGCTCTAAAAAACGTGTCAGAATTTTCTTTGAGAAAAATGAGTTGAAAACATTGCACGAAGACGAAGTGGAAGGCATTGGAGTCAGAGTGATTAAAGATGGCCAGCTGGGATTTTCTTCAACAAACGTGCTTGATGACGAGTCAATTGAAAAAATTGCAGATGAAGCAACTTTGATTTCAGATATGGGAACTAAAGATATCGGAAATGTCCTTACTCCCACTTCTACTTATACTGGATTAAAAGGGCTTTACTCTGAAGAAATGGCATCATATCGTTTACCTGAACTCATGAAACTGGCCAGGTCATTTTTCAGGACAGCCAAGGATTATGATAAAAGGATTTCCCTCGATTCAGCAAATGTGGAACTTACTGTAATCGAAGATGAAATAGGTAATACGTTGGGGCTCAGCGCAAAGAAGAAAAAAACAATGTTGACATATTTATTGTTTGGGATGGCCATTGATGGCGACGATATTTCATCCTTTGACTACAGATTTGGTGTCAGCACAAATTTGAAGAATATAGAAGAAAAACTCAATTCTACAGCCACACAATTTGCTTCTTCTGTAATAAATGCTCTGGGTGCTCATCCATGCAAATCATTTAATGGAATGGTTCTCTTAAGTCCCCAGGTGGTAGCAGATCTGTTTGGTCAATCACTGAGTATCTTGCTGAATGGGGAGCATGTATTAAGAAAGAGAAGTCCATTCCATAATAAACTAAATGAAGCTGTTGGTAATGAAAAACTCACGATTATGGATAATCCACTGGTAGATAATTCACCATATTCAACTATGTTTGACAGAGAAGGGACACCTACTAGAAAGCTTACTTTAATTGAAAATGGAATATTAAAAAACTTTATTCATAACAATTACAGCTCAAAACATCTTAATTGTGAATCAACCGGGCATGCATCCGGTGATTTTTCTGAACTTCCTGCCATAGAACTGCATAATATTGAGATTCCCGGGGAAAAATCACTTAAAGAAATGACAAAAAGTATAAATCAAGGAGTTTTCATAAACCGCTTCAGTGGAAATGCAAATCCAATCAATGGTATTGTTTCTGGAACAGTAAAGGGAGGATGGTACATAAGAAATGGTCAGAGGGAGCATCCACTAACGGGTGTCATGATGGGAACAACGATTTTTGAGATGTTCAACACTGTAGTGGCAGTATCTAATGAAACAGAACAGACATTTATAGGGGAATTGCCTTATATTCTGGTTGATAACGTCTCATTTACTGGAGAATAGAAGTAAAAAAGTGAACTTCGGTGATAATGAGACTTTTTCAAGTTTATAGGGTTTGAGAGGAGCTAATGACAGTAAGGCAGAGATCGTATGTTCCCGAGAAGGACTACATGAAGGTAAGAGATTTGATAGTCGACAGTTATTCACTTTACAATGGACCATTTAACTTGTTAATTGACAGATGAATTTTTGCAGATTTCAGGTAATTCCCACACACAACCATTACAATGTTCAGTATTTTGGTGACCCAACGAGACCGAAGCGCTATTTTTGTGATGAATTGTATTGCTGGGAAAAGACCATAGGTATATGGGAAAATGAAGATGGTAGAATTGTTGCTGTAGCTCATTCCGAGAATGAAGAGCCTGGTGAAGCATGGATACAGATTCATCCTGACTATTTTCATCTGTATGGTGAAAATCGACTATATTGAAGAAAACCTTGCAGACAGAGTCGATGGCATTGGTCTTGTGAAATTATATGTCAACAGCGATAGCGAACTCGAAAAAATAGCCAGTAAAAGGGGATACAAAAAGTTGCCATTCAAGACTCCCATATTAAAAATGGAGATCAACGAAACCAGGAAGGTGAAATTACCAAAAGGTTATACATTAATGAGTGTAGAAGAAGAGGATAACCCTTATAAGAGAGAAAAAGCCAAAATGCTTTCCTTTGGAAGAGAATATCCTCCCTCAAAATGGTTACCTCCCTCGGTGTTGAGGGAGATGTAAAAAGCACCAGACTATCGCAAGGATCTTGATTTATTTATTAAAACTCCCAATGGTGATTACGTTTCTTTCTGTACCATATGGGTTGATCAAAAAAATGAATACGCTGTTTTTGAACCTGTTGGAACTCATGTTGAGTATCAAGAAATGGGTCTTGCTTACGAGTTGTTAAAGGAAGGTTTGAACAGAATGAAAAGATATGGAGCCAGATGTATATATATGCAGTCAAATGTACCTTTCTGCAAAAAAATGGTTTCATAGAAACGGGTAAATACATCATTCCCTGGATAAAGTATTTTCGCTATGAATGACTATAAAATGAACTAATAAGAAATTATGATATTGTAAATAAAAAGCCAGCTTTTCAACTGGCTTTTGCTAATGAAAACATTAATATGAGGTAATTTCGTTATATACCACATCTGTTATCTCAAATCTGTACCAGGTGAAATCACCATCATCGAGCTTCCAGGTGACTTCACCCTTCGTTGGTATCATAAACCCATCCAAATTTTTATATTCAGATATATTTACTAACCAGATTTCAAGTGAATACTCTCCGTCAGCTTCTTTGTATCGTTCAGCTGTAAAGTTCTCAACATATCCTTCATCACTAAATGAAAAGATACCTGAAGCATTTGTATTCGCGAAACTCATTGTTGCTTTTGCTGTGTTGACGTCGATCTCTTCCCATTCAATGAAGTCACTCAAGGCTGCTGTTGGAAACCAAACTGTTTCTGCGAGATATCGTAACAGTGTACCCTGATTCATTTCTTTTCCACTGGAATCAGCTATCGTAAATAAGGAAAGAATTTTTATTTGCATATTCCCTTCGCCATCAGTGTATTTATCCCTTCCAACAATATGAAAAAATGGAGCTGCTTTGATCCTCGCTTTCCATAGAAATCCAGGAGGGTTAGCAGTGAAATATTGTTCAGCTTCTACCGGCATCCATTTTTTCTCTTTTTCAAGCTTCATTTCAGCATTTTGCTTTAATCTTACTGTATCTATACTTTCTTTGCCAATAACTCCTGCAAAATGAATCCAGTCTTTTACTGAATTGGGAAGTTCTTCAAGATCTTTTTGTGTAATTACCTTTTTGTCTCCAATTGATACATTTTCAAATAATTCATTAATCTCTTTCTCCACACGATTGTTGAATGCTTTATTAGCAAAGAATACTATTCCTACCAGAACAACTATTATTACAATAATAATGAGAACGATCTTTATAAATAATAACACTGTCTTTCACCTTTTATATGTTTTTCATTCAACAGAATGAGAGTTTTGTATTAGTACATTATAGGATATCATCTGGTTTCCTGAAGTCTAAGGTATATGGATAGGTTAACTCAGTTATTACAAATTTGTGTACTACTTTAATTCTTTGGGTAAATCTGCGATTGTTTCTATTCCCTCTTCTGTTATAGAAATTTTATAATCATTGTAAATAAATCTGATTTCGTTGCCAAGCAGGAATAAATCCATAATCCAATTTTCCATATTCATTAAGTGAAAATAAACATCACTGTATGCTTTTATAATAATTTCATCGTTTTCGGAATCTTCATAGTCTTCCTGATACCAGACGCCTGATTCGTCTTTTGTAAAGAGCTTTTCGTTAATAAACACAAAATCAGCTTCACCCTCTTGAATTTGATCCTGTGCCATTTCAGATACTGCCTTCGAGCTCCTTACCTGTGAAGCCTTGTCTGGGGATGCTTTTGAAGCATAAATCATTCCAGTTCCCGCAACATTGCTAAATTCAGTTTCTTCTGTGAATTTATCAGGTGCTATCAGGTATGAGGTAAATTCATTTATTATGTTATATTTCTTGGATAAATAAATAATTTCATTTTCAATTTCTGTTTTTTGCGCTTCATTTAAATCATCATATCTATATCTATCTGCGAGTTGTGCTATTCTTTTTTGAGCCCACAATACAGACACAAAGTTATTTGCATAATTCATTGTCAAATCAAAACTATAAACATAGGTATGTTCCTTTTCGCCTCTTTTACCTGTTATTGTTACTATTAATTTTCCCGGTTCTTTAAATAACCCACCTATTCGAAAGGCGGTGTCAGCAAATAAAGTAGATACGCTACCGGGAACAATCTTATCTATTTGCGGACCATTTATTTCGATATGCACACCACTCAAGGCTGGCGTTTCGATTTTCGTGAATAGTGCAGAGACTTTTTCATCAATATATTCGCCAGGTTCAACATACTGGACTTTTGAAGGATCTCCTGCAAGTCTGTCTAGTAGAGAAGCATTAACATCGTAACCAACACCGAATACGAACAGATGAATTGGTTTATTTCCTATAGTATTTTTAACATTTCCTATAATATTGTTTGGTACAAGTTCTCCTTCAGTTGGTTCTCCATCAGTCAGAAATAAGATGGATTTGAATCTTTTCTGGGAATCATTAGAAAGTATTTCAACCGATTTTAAAAGAGCATCATTGATGTTGGTTAATCCTCCTGCTTGTATATTTTCAATAATTTTGATGTAAGTTTGTACATTATCTATGGATTGAAGACCTCCCGTTATTTCTTTAATATCGCTGTCAAAAAGCACAATAGAAAATCTATCTTCCCTCTTCAACATATGCAGAATTCTTGTCAACGCTTTCTTAGCCTGTTCAATTTTTTCTCCTGACATGGAACCTGATGTATCCATCACGAATACAATATCCTTGGGTATTACATCTTTTTCAACTATTCTTGGAATTAGATTAAGTAAGAAATAACCCTTATTATCTTGAATATCCCAGTAAGAAAGGGATGAAGAAGAGATTTCTTCTTCCAAAGGTGTCATTACAAGGTTTAAATCGTTATTTGGTGAGTAATTTTTGCCTTCAAAATACCATTCATTATTATCAGTTCCAGCTCTTTCTAGAAAATGAGTAGGTGAAAATATATCTGCTATCTCATCATTTTTATCGATAATTCTGATTCTGATATTTTTTATTGGTTCAAGTAGCTGATTTTCGATCTTTAGCGGATACTGAAGGACATATGTTTCGTTGATTATTTCCAGGTTTTGAATGTATTCAATCACAAAAGACCGTTTTTCATGCGGTTCAAAAGGAAATACGCTAAGCTTGATAAGCCTGTTATTTGCGTATTCAAGCAGAGCCGGATCCTTTATTCTAGCTACAATGTCCTGATACGTTTTTCTGGCTTCATCTGCAGGAAGTACATTACCCTTCAACACCTCATCACCAGATTTCATAATAAAATCGTTTATAACTGCTTCTGGTGGTACAGGAAATAGATACATGGCTTCCAGTGGGTAATCATAAGGATTCGTAAATTCTTCCTCGATGGTAATTTTCGCAATGCCTTTATCGATCTCAATTTTTACATTGTGAAAGTTCATTATGAAACGTGGCGTATGATCTGTTGTAGGTGGGATAAACTCTGAAGGTGGTATCAAAATTCCGTCAGAAAAAGCACAAAGAGCGCTTATTAACATAAATAACAATATTAACTGCTTTCTCATACTCATTCTCCTCTCAACCTTAAGTTGATGATTCTTGTTACGAAATTTTGACATTCCTAAGATGTAATGTGTTCATTGTTTAGAAAAATATGGTTCTATCACGAAAATAGTGGGTAATTAAGCTGGAGTTAAATTAAGTTTACCA
>JBNGCV010000031.1:0-14664 GCA_049975465.1 Kosmotogaceae bacterium
CCTTTGTATTTAATGTACTTCCGTACAGTTCCCCTGGATAATCCCAGTTCTCTGGAGATTGCCTTCTTGGAGTATCCTTGTGTGTATAGACCTTTGACCGTCCTGACAAGATTGTTTTTGGCTTCTTGTTTTTCAAACTGCTTCCATTCGGCTTTTGTCCTTTTCGCCTTTTCAAGGAGTACAGGTGATTCACATGGTCTTTCTAATTTGATTTTGGCAGGTATCGTTCGCTTTATATATTCTTTCGCTTGATCGATCAGGTTCTTTACCAGATGAAAGCGATCACTAACCTGCATCGCTCCTTGTAAAGCTTCTGCTATAGCTTTCGAATATCCTATCGACCCGTCTCTTGAGACTACTTCTATCTCTGGATATCCTTTCAACCATTCGGTAACCGATTCCATATCTCTCGATGGAATCATATCTACAACCTTCGAGGTTTCATAATCCACCATTAATGTGCCGTATGTTCGTCCCTTCTTCGTTGCAAAATCATCGATGCAGATATTTCTGACTTGAGCTCTTACGAGTGATCTTCCGTTTTTTTTAGTATCCTCAAGATGGTGTCGTCGGATATGCTGGATATGCCTTTGTTAACTACTTTTTTCGCACTTCTTGCACTCATGTTCATAGCGATCTCTTTGATCTTTTTGTTCAACCTGTTAGTTCTTCTTCCATATCTGTCAACAAACGATAGCGTTTCTGAAAATAATTGTCTACTGCAGTCAGTGTTCCTGCAAAAGAAGAGTCTCTTGTGAAGTATGATCTTGACCATCTTCTCCTGAATAGGTAAGTCTGAAATTGTCCTGGGATACACTGAGTGCACGCTCTTTGATTTCGCTCCACAGTAGGGACAGGTTTCTTCGACGGTGTCTTTCTTTGCATGAAGCTCTATTGTTTCTTCTCCAACAACAGCCTTGATAAGTACCAAATCCGAATCCAGTGATTTCAGTAGCTCTTCCATTTGCTGAATCCCCCTTGACCAAATAAAAATACCTTAATTGTACTCCTTTTTGTTAAATTTTCAGCATCGTTGCGGAAGAACCATAAAGATTGCATATAATGATATAATTTTTACAAAGGAGAAAAATGAGAGAAGGTGAAAAAGTGAGAAAGGAGTGGAAGCTCCGTAAGTGTGATGATACTACGGTATCTCGGCTTATGGAATATCTTGGGCTTGATGAGTTTTTAGCAAGATTGCTTGTTAAAAGAGATATATGTGACATTAACGAAGCAATGTCTTTCATAAACCCTGAACGAAGTATTCTTCATGATCCTTATCTGCTAAAAGATATGGACAGAGCGGTTAATACGCTCTTAAAGGCACCTGAAAAGGAATCCATTGTCGTGTTTGGTGATTACGATGTTGATGGTGTTACGTCAACCGCCCTTCTTTATCTTGCAATGAAAAAAATGGGTTTTAACGTTCATTACTACATACCTTTGAGACTTGAAGAGGGTTATGGTCTCAGCAAAGAGGCAATAAAAGAACTCTATGATAGGGGGCATAGAATACTAATTACGGTGGATTGTGGGGTCACTTCTGTAGAGGAGATAAAATATGCAAAAAATCTTGGTTTTAAGGTTGTCGTAAGCGATCATCATGAAATAAAAGATTCATTGCCTCCAGCAGAAGCTGTCATAAATCCAAAACGGCCTGATGATGAATACCCCTTTAAAGGTCTGGCAGGTGTTGGTGTAGCATATAAGTTGATGTGTGCTCTGAATGAAGCTATGAAACTTCCTTTGAATCCTGAAGATTTTCTGGATATTGTCGCGCTTGGTACGATAGCTGACATCGTTCCATTAAAGGATGAAAACAGATACATTGTGAAAGAAGGTACGAAAAAAATACAGAAAAATCCATTGCCAGGTTTAAAAGCACTTCTAGGTTTTTTAAGAATTAATCCTGAAACTATAACTGCAAAAGATATTGCCTTCAAAATTGCACCAAAACTAAATGCAGCAGGAAGAATGGGCTCTGCTATAGTTGCTCTTGAATTACTGATCAGTGAGGATATAAACGAAACCATGTCAATCGCAAGACGTTTGCTCAAGCACAATCAGAATAGGCAGATGATAGAAGCAAAGATCTTTGAGCATGTAAAAAAAGAGATTGAAACAGATGAAGAATTGAAGGAAGCAAAAGTACTTGTAATGTATGGAGAAAACTGGCATTTGGGTGTTCTGGGGATCGTTGCTTCCAGACTCGTATCGATGTATAACAAGCCAGTATTCTTGATTTCAACATCGGAAGATATTGGGAAAGGATCTGCAAGAAGTCCATCGGGAGTAAGCATAATTGCGTTACTAAATGAAATCAGTGATCTGTTTGAGGAGTTTGGCGGCCACGAAATGGCTGCCGGATTTAGCATAAAAAAAGAAAATATACCTGTTATGAGAAAAAGGATAAACCAGGCTTATAGAAAACTTTACGGAGAAGATTTACCATTACATACAGTTGAGATTGACGAGGAGATAACTCTTGATGAAATTGAAACCAAAACTCTTAAAGTTCTTGATGTACTAAGACCCTTCGGACATTCAAATCCTGAGCCAAGATTTCTCATAAAGGATCTAAATATTCAAAAGGCGAAGATCTTTGGTAATAATGGAAATCACCTGAAATTGATCCTCAGATCAGGAGAACAGAAAATATTTGCCATAGGGTTTGGCATGAGTAAACTTCTTGAAGAATATCGTTATGTAAAACCAAGTTTGCTTAAAGCTGATGTTGTCGTTAATATAAAAAGAGACAATATGTATGGTGATATTGAAACAGTTAAACTTTCACTTGTAGATGCAAATATTTACATAGATCCAGTATTTGAGGAAGAGGTAAGAGACAAAAACTTTGTCTTTGAATTTATTAGAGACTGGAAGAACCAGCAACCCTTTGGAAATGAGCCAAGGGTTGACGTTTCATTAACCGTCTCTGAATTAGAAAGAAAACTTTCTCATAAAGCTTATGGTTTTATGAGAATTGGATCTTCTAACCCATGGGGAGCCTTTGAAAATATTAGACTGAAACATCTTCAGCTGGCCTGGAAAATTCTAAGTAACTACAGAAACGAAAAGAAAACTGCGGTGGTATCCGGTTTGAACAGTGTGCTGGCACACACATATCATTCTCTGCAGCACTATATAGATCCTGTTAAACCATTATATGCAAATTCTCTTTATAGGGGTGAACCATGCAGTTCTGTAGTTTTTAGTACTCTTTCATTTTTCATGGATAACTATGATTATTATATGGAGAAGTTTGATGAAATAATATTCGACGAACCTGTTTATATTTTTTCTGAGATTTATAGAGATCATCCAGATTATAATAAGTTGATAGATAAACTTCCGGAAATTTTGCAAAGAGCTGGTTTTACCGGGAGTATTTTTAGTGATGAAGTAGAAAAATTAATGGAAAAATACTGCATCAATTATATTTACAATCCTGTACCCATAAAGCATGTTGGCATAATTGACAATAGAGGTACCAGGAAAAAGGTTGACCAGATACTTTCGCTTGTAAGGCATGGTGAAAATGTTGCCATAATAGTTGATTCGCCAAATAAGACTGTTGCTCTAACAAAAACTCTTGGAGAACGATTATCACACACACTTCAGAATGGTGAGCTGATTTTCTACAACTATTTATTGAAATATTTCCAGCGAATGAACATCTATTCGCTAATAGAACGCCAAAAAATAAAAGTATTGATAGCAACGCCTTCAAGTGATGGTCTCGGTGTTATGCTTGGAAATTCCAATATAGTTTTTTATAATGCTCCTAGGAATTTTCTTGAGATGCTTGATGCCGTTTCTACCAAACCCGGAGACGATGCTGAACTGTTCTTAAATTTGGCTTTCAACAAGAATGATTTGTTATCGAATGTCAATAAAATTGATAAGCTTTTCCCCACATGTGAAGAGGTTCAGGGCCTTTATCAGGATATAATAGATGTTCTTCCTGCTAGTGATAAAGATATAAGAAAAGCGTTGAGTCTTAGTAATATTGAGTCGAAGGTTAATCTTGCGATTCTTGAAGAAATGAAGCATATTGAATACGATGGTGAAGTATGGAAGAAGCTTAATGGAAAAACGTTTAGCAGTGAGGAAATGAAAAGAACGTTAAGATATCGTGAAGGAATACCCGAGAAAAGGATGAGTAGGTGGTATGCATCAAAACTATCTACAACCACCACAAGGTCACTTCTTAGAAGCCTTATGAAAGGAAGTGAATTGTTAAAGAATTGATGGATACACTGGACCTTAATACCTGTATATCAGTTAAGACGGAAGATGTGCTTGAAGCATTAAATCACATGAGGAAAAGTCAGATTTTTGCGAAGATATTTCCATCAAACAATCGAAATGGGACTAAACTGCACATAGCCATCAATAAAAATGATTTTGATGAAGCTATGCTGGTGCTTAAGAAAAACAACATTGAAGTAACTGGATACAAATTCTATGAAAAAAATATAATTGGTGGTTTTTATGAAAATACTGGGCATTGATTATGGGACCAAGCGAATTGGTATAGCGATTTCTGTAGAAGAAGTTGAAATGCCACTTGAAACTATTACTATCGAAAACTATAAAGAAAAAATTAAGGAGATTATAAATACCAGAAATATCGATATTATTGTCATCGGATTGCCCGTTTCGATGTCAGGAAGATATAACGGAATCACACTGAATGTGGTTTCCTTTGCTTTGAAAATATCCAAACTGGTCAAAAAACCTGTATGGCTCTTCGATGAACGATTGTCCACTGAAAGCTCTAGATATACTGCAACTTCAAGAAAAAGTTTTAAAAATAATAAAGATACATTGAGTGCTTTAAATATTCTCAGGAGATTCAATCCACGTTCATCAAACGCTTACAAAATTGTAGATGTCTTCCCTGAATGGATACCTGAATGGGAAAAATTGCCTGAATCAAAATTACTTGCATATCAGCCTGATAATCCTGAAATTGTTTATTTGCTAAATGAGAAACATAAAGATCAGAAGATTTTTACCAGCAATCCGCAGATTTTTCTAATTCTTAAAAGAAAAGGTTTTACTCCTGTAAACATAATAGAAGATGTTTACCCTGAAGAGTATTCTTCGATAGTTATTAACAGAGAGAATCAAGAAAAATGTCCTGATAACTTAAAAAAAGAAAAGTATATATATACTTACAGAGTTTGTGCCCGTAGCTCAATGGATTGAGCACTGGATTCCGGCTCCAGAGATTGTGGGTTCGAGTCCCACCGGGCACGCCATCTACATTTCTTCATTATTTCTTTGTCCTGCTTTGGAAAGAAAAAAAGACATCAGTAGGCCAAACAACGTCCCACCTAATACTCTGAATGCCACTTCAGGATAAGCTCCTGCTCTTGATGCCAGATCGGGTATCGATCCTATCATTAAACCTGCAAGAAATGAAAATGTTGCAGATGGGAATTTAACAAGCAATTTTTTTAGAAATCTGCTTACCAGAATAATTCCAAGGAATATACCTACAGCTGTAAATAACAGTATTAATATGTCCGTAGATGATACCGCGTTTACAATTCGTTCGTATTCATTCATAATTAACAGAATAAATGCTCCGCTCAATCCAGGTAATATCATTGAGGCCGCACCAAAGAAACCAGCTATACTGTCGTATACAAGCGAGCCAATTGAATGAGTAACTTCTCCGGTTTCATTGACTTTTCCAGGGTCACCGGCGGTAAAAGCAAGTAAAACTACCAGCACAATACCAAGAAGCATAAATAAATAGTTGCTCCTTTTTCCTTTTGTACGCCTTTTCATAACAAAAGGTATAGAACCAGCTATCAGACCAATAAAGCAACCATATGTGTAGCCAGGTATACGTTCCATGGCTATATTTATTAAATGAGAGAAACCAAAGATGGATATTGTTATTCCTGCAATTATTGTAAGCAAGAAAAAGACGGCATCTCTGTTTATTTTAAGTGAAGCGACGGAATTAATCGATGAAATAAGCTGATCATAGATCCCGCCTATTAATGCCATTGTTCCTCCACTTACACCAGGTATTAAGTTGGCGATTCCCATTAATAGGCCGACTATAAAACTTATGATAGGCAACCCCCCTTCGAATTATTCTACCAGAAGTGGTTGAACCACTCAAATGCAATGAAGTATTTCATATGTTATAATCTGATAGAAATGCTCGGAATTAGGGAGGGAGAATAGTGAGTTTGTTAAAAATAGAGGATCTTCATGCAAAACTTGCTAGCGAAAGTATTGAAATATTAAAGGGTATAAATCTGGAGATAAAAGAGGGCGAAACCCATGCAATTATGGGACCCAATGGTAGTGGTAAATCAACACTGGCAAATGTAGTGATGGGAAATCCGAAGTATGCAGTAACTTCAGGTAAGATCATGTACGATGGGGAAATAATCAATGAATTAAGCGTTGACGAAAGAGCAAATAGAGGTATTTTCCTTTCATTTCAGCATCCACCTGAGATTAATGGGATCAAACTGAGAAACTTCTTGTTTACTACCAAACAAAAAGATAGTAAGACGTCGATGATAGAAATGAACAAAGAGCTTGAATCAGTAACTGAGAGGATGAATATGAGTACTGATTTCTTAAGCAGATATCTGAACCTTGGTTTTTCAGGGGGAGAGAAAAAAAAGAATGAGGTTATGCAACTCACATTTCTAAAGAAAAAAATGGCTATCCTTGATGAAATTGATTCTGGCTTGGATGTTGATGCATTAAGAGAAATTGCCGAAATCGTTAACGAGTACAGAAACAGTAAGAATGGTTTGCTATTAATTACACATTATAAAAGAATTTTGGAATATATTATTCCTGATAAAGTACATATACTGATGGCGGGAAAAATAATCAGTAGTGGAGGGCAAGAATTGGCTGACCAGGTAGAACAATCTGGTTATTCATTTGCCTTAAACGAATCGAGGGAGTGAGCTTTTATGAACAGTGTGTTCGTTGATGATAAAAGCTTTAATTTCAAACAGAATACAAGATATTCTGCAAAAAGTAAACCGGGTATAAGAAAAGAATTGATTGAGGAGATATCTTCGTATAAAAATGAGCCAGAATGGATGCTTAAACACAGATTAGACTCACTCGAAGTGTTCAAAAATATTAAAGAGCCTCGTTTTGGAGTGGATACCAGCAAGCTTGATATCCAACAAATAATTCCTTATTTAAGACCAGAAGCTAACAAAGGTAACAACTGGGATGATGTACCATACGAAATCAAGGATACCTTTGAAAGGCTTGGTATTCCTGAATCGGAGCGCAAAGCTCTGGCTGGTGTTGGAGCACAATACGATTCTGAAGTGGTATATCAGAATATTAAGGAAGAACTGGAGAATATGGGTGTTGTTTTTTTGGATATGGAAACAGCTGTTAAAGAATACCCAGAATTGGTCAGGAAGTATTTCATGAAACTTGTTCCTGCAGATGATCACAAATATGCAGCATTACATGGTGCAATTTGGAGTGGGGGATCATTTGTATATATTCCTGAAAATACAGAGGTTTCTTTACCTCTACAGGCGTATTTCAGAATGAATGCTCAGGGTACCGGGCAGTTTGAACACACACTTATAATCGCTGACAGGGGTAGCAAAGTTCACTTTATAGAAGGTTGTTCTGCTCCAAGATACAATATTTATAATCTGCATGCTGGTATGGTCGAGATTTTTGTAAAAGAGTATGCAAGTGTGAGATATTCCACCATTCAAAATTGGTCAAAAAATACTTTCAACCTTAACAGCAAAAGAGCTATCGTTGAAGAAAAAGGGTCCATGGAATGGATTTCTGGTTCACTGGGTAGTGAAAAAACCATGTTATACCCTACAACTGTATTGAAAGGAAGACAATCTTATGCTTACCATCTTGGTGTAACTTATGCCGGAGAAGGTCAGCACATGGATACAGGTTCCAAAGTGATACATCTAGGAAGTGAAAGTAGTTCCAATATAGATATGAGAAGTATCAGTGTTAATGGAGGATGGGCATTTTACAGGGGGCTTCTGAAAATTGCTAAAGAGGCAAGAAATTCTAGATCTTCTGTTAAGTGTACTTCATTGATGATTGACAACGATTCCAGGGCAGACACTTACCCAGTAATAGATGTGGGAAATAATCTCTCTGATATTGGCCATGAAGCGAAAATTGGACGAATTGGGGAGGAAGAACTTTTTTACATAATGTCAAGGGGTCTGACGGAGGATGACGCGAAGGCTATGATCGTGAGAGGTTTTATTGAACCGATTACAAAGGAATTGCCACTTGAGTATGCAGTTGAGCTTAATAGACTAATAAACATTGAAATGGATAGCACTATAGGATAGTGGAGTGATTACAATGGAAAGAGTGATTGATAAAGCCCATAATGGCATGAAAATGATCGTACCCGGTAACAAAGGATTGTCTTTGGATGATTATGGTCATCAAGAAGTGAAAATGATTAATAAGCAAGACAAAAAAGAATATTCCAGATTCAAAATGAAAAGATTTTATGAATATAAAGAACTCTGCTTTCCCAACTGGAGAAAGATCTCGTTGGAGGATCTCCAAGTACCCCCACTAAAAAATTCCATGCATTCTTTTATTAATATAAAAGGAGAAGGAATTTTCAAGCCAGTAAAAGAAATGAGTAATGCTGAGCGGTTAATGTTTGAAAGACTCGACTTTGAAGGTTCAGACCGAAAAATTCTTTTACTTGCAGATATTTTTCATTCAGATGGATACATATTTAAGCATTTTGATACTCCATTAACGATGAGTACAGATTCAGATTCAAATCGTCCTTCATATACAACAAATCTTTTTGTGATACCAGAAAATTCAAAAGTGAAAATTCATGTAAAAAATTATTCAGATGAATTGCTGGTAATGAACAACAGATTTCTTCTGCAGAATGGATCAAGTCTGGATATTTTATTTTCTGGAGTCACGAACAGAAATGCTTTTAGTTTTGCTAACAATTTATATATGCTTGAGGATGACGCTGAACTGAGAATAACGGATTTTAATATCTCCGATGGCACTGTTGCACCTCACCACTTTATATTGGGTAGGGGGAAAAGAACGAAAGCAGAGATTATCCCCGCCTTTTTAGCTGCAAATCGGGGAAAGATTGATTCTCAGTACGTTGTGAAGCTTTCTGGCAGAGAGTCTCATGGTATAATAAATGGAGTAGGAACGCTTAGTGATTTTGCAAAAGCAATTTTCAGACCTTCCGTACATATTGCCAGTGGAGCTAAAGGGGCCATTGGCAAAGAACAGAGTAGTATGATTTTGCTTTCAGAGAATTCATACGTACAGGCAATACCGGGCTTGTTTGTAACGGAGAATGATGTAGAGGCATCTCATGCAGCTACGGTGGGTTCAATCAATGAGGA
Source organism: Kosmotogaceae bacterium (assembly GCA_049975465.1). Taxonomy (GTDB): domain Bacteria; phylum Thermotogota; class Thermotogae; order Petrotogales; family Kosmotogaceae; genus JASMTM01. Next base: position 9,408 of record JBNGCV010000031.1, read on the forward strand.
ACATTTGTACTATTTGATGAGTAGAGGTTATGGTTTAAGTGAAGCAAAAAAGATGTTAGTTGTATCCATGTTCAATGCGTTTTTTAGTAAAATAGAAAGCAGCTTCAAAGAAGAATGTGAGAGGATGAAAAATGATATCGCAACAAGAATTGAATGATTATTTTGTAAGCAAGAAAAAGGATTTTCCTTTATTAAACAAATACCCTGATCTTGTTTATTTAGACAGTGCAGCCACAACACAAAAACCCAAATCAGTTATTGAAACTATGAATCGTTACTATACAAGTAAAAATGCAAATGTTCACAGAGCATTATATGCACTGGCAGAGGAATCCACAAGAGTTTTTGAAGAATCAAGAAAAAAGGTTGCAGATTTCATTGACTGCGAGGAACGTGAAGTGATTTTTACTCGCGGAACGACACAATCGCTGAATATTCTTGCTTATGCTTTAGCATTCTCTAATTCATATAAAACATTTGTTGTTCCGAAATTTGAGCATCACAGCAATTATGTTCCCTGGCAACAGATGGAACGGTTTGGTATAGAATTTGTTCCCGTTAATATTGACAAAGTATCACTTTCTATAACTGAAGTTAAGAGGATAATATCCTCAATCAATAAACCATTTGCATTTTCTATTACTGGGTTGACAAATAGTCTTGGTTACAGAACTCCATTCGAAGAAATAACAGATTTGGTTCACAAAAAAGGTGGAATAGTTGTTGTTGACTGTGCCCAGTTAATCCCACATGAAGAATTCTCCTTCAAGAAATCTGGTGTTGATTTCGTGGCTTTTTCCGGTCATAAAATGCTTGGACCTATGGGAATAGGAGCATTAGTAGGGAAGGGTGATTTGCTGGAAAAACTGAATCCCACCGAATTTGGTGGAGAAATGATCGATAAAGTGTATGAAGAATCTACAACATTTAATAAGCTTCCATACAAATTTGAAGCGGGAACGCCAAATGTTTCCGGAGCAGCAGGTTTGGCAAAAGCCATAGATTATCTAAAAGAGATAGGTTTTTCAAAATTGAACAAATATATTGGATATTTAACAAATAAGGCGATTGAATCCTTAAAAAGAATAAATGGCATCACGATTTTTAATGACAAAAAGGCTCATGGAATAATAGGATTTTCTCACGAATATGTTCATCCTCATGATCTAGCTGAGTTACTAAGCAGATTATCAAATGTCGCAGTAAGAAGCGGCCATCATTGTTCTCAGCTTCAAATGAAAGCCCTGGGTATTTCATCAATGTGCCGGGCCTCCTTCTATCTCTACAACACGCCAGAAGATGTTGACGCACTTGTGGATGGTATAGAGAAATCTTTGAGGTGGTTTTCATGAATATTAGAGACCTTTACTCTGACATAATTCTTAAGCACTATCAGAATTCTTCAAATAAGGGTGTTTTAAATAACGCGACGGATGAAAGGGAGGGGGCTAATTTATCCTGTGGTGATGAACTGAAGATTTTCATGAATATTGAAAACAACACTATCGAAGAAATAACCTTTGAAGGGAACGGTTGTGCAATAAGCATAGCTTCCGCTTCTGTTATGACAGAAATACTAAAAGGAAAGAATTTGAAGCAAGCAAATGATATAATTGATAACTTCATCAATATGCTTAAAGATGAGAAATATAATGGTGAAATACTGGGCGATGCCGTTATTTTTGAGAGTGTCAAACAATTCCCCGTGCGTATCAAATGTGCATCTCTTGCCTGGCATACAGCGAAGGAAATCATAGAAAATAAAAAGAACCGGTGATAACCACCGGCTTAACGCTGAAGTAACCCTCTAGACTATTATATAATTTATTGAAGGGTAATTTCAACTATTTATACTTTTATTTTATTATAAGCTCTAATGCCTTCTGCAAGTACATTACATGCTAGTTTTAACTTTTCAGTCGATAAAACATAAGCAATTCTTACTTCATTTTTTCCTCTCCCCGGTGTGCTATAAAAGCCCTGGAGCGGCGCAACCATTGTGGTTTTTCCATCAAGAGAAAAATCTGTAAGCATCCATTTCACAAAGGCTTCAGCGTCATCCACTGGCAATGCCACGGAGATGTAAAATGCACCTTGTGGTTTATGCATTACCACCCCATCAATTTTTGAAAGCTCTTCGTAAACTACATCTCTTCGCTTCTCATATTCATCTTTGATTTCTTCAAGATAACTATCGTTAAGTGTTAGTAATCCAATTGTGCCTAGCTGCGATATTGCAGGGGGAGATAATCTTGCCTGGGCGAATTTCATTGCGCTACTCATAACCTCTTTGTTTTTCGAAGCTATTAATCCTATTCTTGCACCACATGCGCTGAATCGTTTTGATATACTGTCTACAGTTATTGAGCGATCTCCCGGATACAGAGACAACAGGGGATATGTTTTTGTATTGTCAAAAGTGAATTCTCTGTATACTTCGTCCGAAATCAAAAACAGATCGTTTTCTTTGGAAAGCTCAATAAGCTGGTTCATTTCTTCCCTTGTATATACCGTGCCTGTTGGATTTGATGGATTTGAGAATAGTATTGCTCGTGTCTTGCTGGACATTACCTCTTCAAAGGCCTCTTTGGGAGGAAGTCTATAGCCGTTTTCGACATGTGAAGTGATGGGAACTGGTTTTATGTTCAGTAAGCTCGCAAATCCTCTGTAGTTAGCGTAAAATGGTTCAATAACTATAACCTCATCATCTGGATCAGCAACTGATGCAAGAGCGAAAATTATTGCTTCGCTCCCCCCAGAAGTTATGATAATTTCATCAGGATTGAGATCAATGTTTCTTCTTCCGTAGTATTTACAGAATGATTCTCTTAACTCGATCAGTCCCGCAGAATGTGAGTATGGAACAACTTTAGGACCATGTTTATTGATATAGGCCATAAAAACATCCGGAGTTTCAATGTCAGGTTGTCCAATATTTAGGTGAAATACTTCTATGCCTTTTTCTTTTGCTTTATCGGCGAATGGAACAAGCTTTCTGATTGGCGAAGAGGGCATGTTTTTTGCTCTGTTGGAAATACCAACCATTTTTGGACCTCCTTTTCGTTATTAATATTTTAGATCAAGAATTTCTATTATTTGCCAGTCATCACCAGAATCTCCAGGAAAGCAATTTTCAGTATTTGATTTGTTGAACCTGAACGTTTTACTTGAAATAAGTGTTTCATCAAGTATTATATTTACTTTGCCTGTGATAGGCTGATTGATTTTATAAGCATGGACATATATTTCATAACTTCCCGGAATTATTTTTTTCAGTGTATAGTATTCTCCACCTTCATTTCCTGATTGCACATCGTCTTTCAGATGTCCAAAATTTTCTTTATTCAAGAAATATACCCAGCCAGAGGGTTCCTTTACATATAAGTCTAAATCAGCATTTTCATCTTCCCAGTCAAGAAAGATTTCTAATGTAGATTGTTTTTCCTTAACAGCAAGAAATTCTTTATTTAATAAGGTCTTCCCTCGATTTCCAGAAGCTGTAATAAGAATTGAATTAACCCCTTCTATCAGTTTTACGTCAAAGTAAAATTCATCATCATTAAGCGAAATAGCGATAGGGAAAGTATTTTGGGTTACTGAAATACTATTGTAGTTCCCCTGCACTGAACCCTTAATTTGAAGAATATCACCAGGTACATAGCCATATTTTTCAAAATCGTTGTGAAGAATAATTTTTGGTTTTTCCATTATAGGAGCAGTGAAAGTTTTCTCATTTTCAAACAACGAAATAGTACGCAAAGGGATATTTGCACCTGTACTCTCATACGAAAGCTTCAGCAAATAGCTTTTGATTTCGCGTATTATTGAACACGCTTCATGAATTTGAGAGTAGTCAATAAAGGAAACATTATCAATTTCAAATTTCGGGTTGCTATTACAGACTACTATCATGTAACAACCTGAAGTGGTAAGTTTTTTTGAAATTTCTTTTATTCTTTCGAATTCGATATTTGAAAATCCATCTTGATCTGTAAACACAAAAAAGACTGATGGTAAATCAGTTTTATCAATGATATTGTTTAAATATTCCAGCGGTTGTTCATCAGGATTATCAACACTGCTGAATAAAGCTCTAACAACAAAATCACTTTCCAGCGGTTCATTTTCTGATATAGAATGTACATAATTCTCCAGTGTATAAAAGTGAAAGGCTTTTTTTGTACTCATATGTGAAACTAATGCGTAAATTTCTTCAAGTGCTTTTTGGACGGATTTTATTCTATTGTTCATTGAAAGAGAGGTATCAACAAAGAAATGGAAATCCACTGATTGTGTTTCAACTTCCTTTAGAACAGTAATGCTGCAGGGTAAGATCCTACCATTTTCTTCAAAGTTACATTCATTAACAGGATAATATCCCTTTAACGATACTAAAATACTGACCGATGGAAAATCAGACAGAATTACGTCCAGGTATTCAACCATTGAAAATGAAATAATAGATACCATAACAAACAATGTAAAAAAAGCCAGTATTTTTAGTTTCATAGTTTTCACCTTACGGTGATTTCACGGTTTTCTGTCAAAAGTTTTATTCCTTTTCCATCAGGAAGAATTTCGATATCTGTGAATTCATCGTATTCGTTGTAAATCATGTATTTGTAACCCTCAGCAACAGGGAAAAAGCTTCCTTTTCCAGGTGGGGTCTGTACATAATTATTAATGATTTCGTCTAATGAGACGATAATATAATCAGCACCCTTTGAGTGGAGGTTTTTGCCAGCGAAGATGAATTCTCTGATTCCGTCGCTATTGTAGTCTTCCAGTTCTGCCACATTAATCGGTCCAGGATGCCAGAGTTCTCCCGAAATTTTTCCAGTATCATCGATAATAGCAACCATACTACTCAAGAATTCTTTATTGTCTTGATCGAAGCAATTGACAATCAGAGCAAAATATGTGTTGTTATTGTTTTCGAATTTAATAAGTTTCTTAAACTTATAGTTTGGATAAATTGCATATATTCTTCTTTCGCCAATAACTCTTTCCCATAAAACGCTATTGTCTGCTGACAGCGCGGTTAACACAAGGTTGCTTTGAGATTTATTTATCGTGTTTTTATCCAGTTCTCTAACCAGCAAAATATCCTTGATTTTATTCCGGTTGAAATCATATTCTAAAGGTACAATATCTTTAGTCCCTTTAAATTCTTTGATCCACTTTTTGCCATTTTCTAGAAAGGCTTCAACCAGATTCTCTGATACCTTATAGTCAATTTGCATAGGTAAGTTAACTT
>JBNGCV010000032.1:0-14429 GCA_049975465.1 Kosmotogaceae bacterium
GAAACAACTTTTATTGCTCTAAGGACCACCTTTGTAAGACCCGAACCGTAGGAAGCCTTTAACTCGATTTCGGGCATTTTAACAAAGGGAATGGCATCAAAGGCTTTACCTACCTGTTCTCCCTGGCTGCCAACCCAATCAGGTACTCCCGAAGGTGAGTACAAGCCACCAATATCTTCAAGACTCACCGGAGTCCACATAGCAGAAACGGAATCGACAAATTGAGGCCCAGATTTTAGAGTAACGTCTATCCTGTCTATTTCTGAAATCTGGTTATCATCGTTTTCTTTTCCATACAGCTCCACTTCCAGTTCAAACAGTCCGATCATGATAGATACATCGAACTGTTCTCCAGGGGGAGGAGTGTAGCCATGAAGCGCTGCGGGAATTATTAAACTGGATTTTGATCTTAGTCTTTTTGATCGTTCACTGTAAGGCACTGTCTCTTTAACATCAACAGTCACATTTGTGTTTTCGCCACCATATACCCTTAACGACTTGGTGGTTTCCTCTTCACCTTTTAATGCCCTTACATGGTACGAATCGTCGAACAGTTCAACGTTGACTACGGGATTGTTTACATCTTCTGCGTAGTAATAAACATCGTCATCATAGATCTGAAGACTCACAGGCCACGAATCTGTTTCTACATGTATAGTTGCTATTCCCTTTGGTACGGGTTCTAAGATGATGTTCTTCGTTATCTGACCGTTATAAGGTATATTTACTTCAATATACGAGGTTTTAAAATGCCGCGCATTAACTGTTATTAGTTGTTCGCCATTCTTAACATCTTCAAATGTTTTGTTTCCTTCACTATTTGTTCTCCCGTCAGCCACCGATGAAATATCGATTTCTGCGTTCTTGATTGGTGTTCCCTCTGCAGTGGCAACGTGGAAGCTTATATCTCCACAGGATTTAACGTAATAGGATTTTGCCATTCCTTCTTCGTAGAGTATATAGGGGTCGTCTTCCTTTCTTATTATGTTGAAGCTGACAGTTGTCGAATCATAATTTTGAGGATGTATAAGGAAACTGTAATTTCCTTCCCCGAGAAAGAAACCAGCCTTTGTTTTGTCAAAATAGTCATCTCCGAGAATAGTTATATCGTCTTCCAGTAGAGGATAGGGTTTCATGAGTGAAGAGTACTCTTCCCAGCTGTAATCGTACAAGGGTATATAAACAAACATTGATTCAGGAATTTCTTTTACGGGAAAAACCGCAGAGGTTTCGTTATTTAAATTGAAACTATCATTAGTTGCATTTATGCAGAACCTTACTTTACTGTCTTTTGCCCAGATACTTTCCGGGAAGAAGGACCCAGAAAATTCAACTGTTTCTCCCGGTGAAAGAATGTTTTGTTCAAGATCATTCAGAGAAATTGACGCAAGTTGCGGATTTTCATTTGTAAGGGCGAGACCGGTTATCGTTGCCTGGCCAAAATTAGTGATTTTACCTGCAAAATCGATTTTTGGAGTGTTGCCATTATAAGGGACTTCTATTGGATTATAAGATGAAAGAGTCAAATCATATATTGACGCGTCGGGTTGCGACCAATCGATGTTTCTTGAGAAATACAGAAAACTTGAATGGTGGTCATAATAGTACCCATCATTTCCAAAAAACAGGTATGAGTCCAATCCCTGATTGTCATTAAATAAAATAAAGGGACAATCTTTATATACATTCAGAGTGTCGCTATCTAAAACGTCCTGAGAGAAGAAGTCTGTTAGTTGTGTAAAATTTGTTGATTCAGTATTCCAATTGTCATCGTAGTTTTTCTTTATAAAATAGAACTCATTTATCAGGTCAGATGTTAGCAATATCTCATTTTCTGTTTCTGAAATAAAGAGCCTTCCCCAAAACCGATCGTTCATTCTGTTAAGATCAATGTCTTCATATCCGGCAAGTGTTGTGTCTATGTCATCGGAAAAGGTCAAAGTTTTTTCTATTTCATTGTCTTTTATTAGGAGTATTGAGGGAATGAAGAAAGTATCTTCAAGATGTGTGTATATAGTGGGATAAACTATCAGCGAATAATCGTCCTGTTTTTTGAACTGGAATAAGCTTCTCTTTGTGCTGAAATTCATGTCGTAATTGAAACTGAACTGTTCTTTCAATCCCAGCTCTTTGTCACTTGAATAAAGGGTTACCTGTCTTGAACCGTTGTTATGTTCCCAGAAGAAAAAATTACTCGTTTCGGATCCGAAGGTTATAACTCTAGGTTTATAATCAAAATTATCATATCCCAGAAGTTTCCTGCTTAGAAGCTCCATATCCGGGTTAATTACGTATCTGAATATTGCAAGTTCGTATTTGCCCCTTCCCATAGAGTTTACAGAAACAAAATCAACGAGGAAATCTCCATCACTCAATACAATATTTGCCACGTCGATGTCGATTTTTCGGAAAGGAGAATAATCTGATTTGTACGCGAAATCATCTTCGCTTTCATATATGTATTCATCCATTGGTACGCCATCAAGTGAAAATCGTTCAATCTTGAACAGCCCTTTATTGGTTTCCTTGAGCACATAAATATAATCCTCGCTAATTTCGATATCAAAGCACTCTTCAGAATAAGCTTCGCTTCTGTGAATTTTATAGGGGGTAAATATTTCTCCGTTTTTGCCATATCTGAGTAGCGCGAAATTACCATCTCCATCCCAGGTATCGTAAATATAAAGAATAGAATCACCTAGATCTTTGAAATAGTATTCATAGTGTTGATCTGAAGGTGTATTGTGAAGTGCCGAAGTTCCAGGAGTATCAAGGATTCTATATGAGGAAAGACTTATGACAGACAATAAAATTACAAGAATAACCAACATTCCCTTTTTCATATAATCGCCCCCTATACTTGGATTATATCCCTACTTTTCGACAAAATGGTAATATATATTGAGATTCGCGACTCGAGATCGGATGAAAACCCTTTTGAAAACGAGAATGCGAGAAGGACCGAAGAGACGAGATTCCGAGAGTAAAAAACACGTGAATCAATTTGAATATAGTAACCAGTCGAAGAGAATCGCTTGAAATCAAATCACTTAAAGAAGCTTTTAAAGTGAAGAGCTTAAAACACGAAATTTGATAGCAACCAAAGGCAAGGTTAGAAATCAGAAGAAAATTAAATGAATACATCAATAATTTCTTTAGCATGTACCTTTTTTTAAAAAATGTATATTTGGTCCAAAGCCTAATTAGCAAAGACTTGTTCTTGTAAGCCAAGATCATTCTCTGACTTTTTTTAAATTAATTTATTAAAATGATGGAGAGATTCGCAAAATGCTATGTTCAAGATCTAAGTAAGAATAATAAATTTTTTTGAATTTTACAAGGCTATTCAATAATAAATACTCAAACAATTAGAAGAGCAAATCTTCAGAGGTTTAACACTAAAAAAACTGACCATACTCGAGTCTTAACACCACAATGGTTTAGCTATAAATGCCACAAAAAATGTCATTTAAACCTATCGAAATTCGTAGCAACCTTTATCAACAGCCTTTTGTTGTGGACGTTCTACACCTTCCAAATCATCTGATGGAGCTCCGATAGAAGTTCCTGAATCAATAGCCGGGCTACCTTCTCTAAGATGATAGTCAAAGTTATCCGATCCCCATCGTGGGTCAACGAAAAGAGGATTTCCAAAGGTATTTTCAGGACCCAGTTTTCCGGATAAAATTTGAGCGGAAGTATACTCTTTACCATGAGCTATGAACTGCACCTCGTCATCTGGGCGGAAGAAATGGTTATATTCAACCACCAGAGATGCATTCTCTCTTACCCAAATAGCGCCATAAGAGTTGGCAAAGATGCAGTTTTTCATTATTAGCTCTATACTCACCTCAGAATCGTATTGTACGGTCATGGAGTAACTCGGTCTAAGGGGCGTGTCTACAACTGTTATATTAATCAGTTCAAAAGTTACACCAGGTTCTCCCCAGTAGGAAATAACCACAGGGCACCAGGGCGAATCAGTATCACCATCACCAGTACCACAAATTAGCGTATTTTCAACTTTACTATTGGCTCCCCATAGCTTCACACCATCACCGTAGTTATTTGACACAATACAATGGTGAATATAGGTATTGTCAGCCTTTGAATCCAGTCCATCACCAAGATTATGTTCTACTTTTGTATAACGGATTTCTATGGGACCTTCTGAAGGCTCTATCCCGAAACCATCTGGTCGACCGTAAGGATTTTCTGGGTTGTCTAACTTTCCCTGGTAGTAGTGTCCACTGAATGAAAGATCACAGCCATCAATAAGTACATTTCTCCATCCTCCAATTTCAGCTTCTGGACCTCCAATGCTTCCAAAACCGCAGTATTCGATTTTGCAGTTAATTATCTCCATATTGTCTACATCTTTGATGTTAATTCCGAATTCGTCTACGTGATGTATATAAAGATCCTTGAGAACAATATGATTAACAGGATCGTCAATTGCATTGATTGCGTCTCTGAAGGGGGCTCCTTCTTTCGAAGTGATCTCAAGGTTTTCAATGAGTATATATCCAACATCTGAAAGAATAATAGAAGAATAGAGATCGTTGCTGCCTTTTATGGAGGGTTTCTTCCCTTTCTCCCCTTTCAGAGTAATCCAGGCGTTCTCTTTTCCACCAGGTATAATCATAATCTCATCAAAATCAGGGATTATATAATCCCCATCAAGAAAAATAAGAGTATCCCCAGGTTGTAGCCTTTGAACAGAAATATAGGGAGTCTTCCATGGTGATTCCAGATTTCCACTAGCTCTATCATCACCTGATGGAGAGATATAGTAAGTATTCCCATGCGTTTCACTATGTGCAGTTTCGGCAGCAAAACAAAAAATATCATTTCCAATGAAAGGGAATACAGATTTTGCGTTGGCTTTCGTAGATATCTCGTCTGCTATAACAAGATCTGCGGTTTCAAAGATTCTTAAATTATCAGAATCTTTATTTTCCATTACTGAATCAATTATCGTCCCGATTTGAAAGGTGCTATTTCCAAAATCCATTGTCGATGTTTCTGAATCTATAGGACCCATTGAAAGGGAGATAGAAGCCATAATTACTACAGAAAGAAAACAAATAAGAAACCTCATAAAAATACCAACCTCCTTTTACACATATCGATAAAAACTAGTCCCTATAACATGAAAATAGGTAGCCTCTAAATCTTTATTCAAATTGCGGAACACTTTAGGCTACAATTTTTTCGAAGGTCATAAATATTGTTGGAATCAACTTGGTTTAAGGTTGTGTTTGAGATGTTCAATAAGTAAGTATGATTTTCAGTATGTTCCGCAAAAGCAGAACTGCTAGAATAATCGTTAACTTCTAGAGTATATCACAAGCTTCATTCTCCATAAGTCTTCAGGTTATTGTGTTTTTCATTGAGAGAATCGAAGAAGGATTTAAACTTGAAAAATTACTTATATGAGCATATTGAATGAAAACATAGAGTTTAGAGGGTGGGATCTGTATTTGGAAAAAGTTTCCTAACAAAGCTCTTTGTATTTCTTTGTTTTTTTTTGAATCTTCTGCTGTTTCTTGCTTTTTAGGATTTATAGGGGGGTCAATTCTTTATGGTCCTGAGTAATCAACGTGATTGGTCTTAATTTAGCCTCGTTTTTAGTTAAAAACTATTATATAATCATTCTAATATGTAATGATTTTAAATCTTTTTGAATGTCATTGTTCTATATGATTATTAAATTCTAAGATTTAGTTTTTTGTGCTGTAATTCCAAACCGTACTTTGCAAGGAGAAATAATTATGGATGAATTTGTAATAGAGAGTGCAGATCAAATAAGGGAACTCTGGTCGAAAACATACAACACAGAAGGGAAACCCGATTGGTCCCACATTCTTCCTTATTATGATGAAAATATTCTTTTCAGAGACTCTATTCAGGAGATAAGAGGAATAGAAGAGTTTAAAGAGATGACCCAGAGATTGGCAAAAAGATCAAAAGAGTTGAAGATGAAGGTTTTAAGAACGATAAAGGATCAGGATATCATCTTTGTTGAATGGGAAATGACGATCATTTTTAAGAAGACAAAGCGTTCAGTTTTGTATGGTGCCAGCCGCTTGACCTTGAGTGACGAGGGCAAGATCATAGAGCAAAGAGATTACTACGACCTCTGGGGAGATATTTTCGACAATATTCCCGTTTTTAGGAAGATGTACAGAAGATTTATGAGAAAGAAATTTGGATAGGTGGCGGGTATGGGGAAAGAAAGACCAGGAATAATCAAATACTGGAAACAATATAAGTGGTCAAATATCGCAGCTATGATGAGAAACAACAAAGGTGACCCAGAAATTTGCACGGATGATTTTCGGGGGAAGCTTATGGTTATAACAGGTGGTACATCAGGGATTGGGTACTATACCTGCAGAAAATACGCAAGCCATGGGGCGAGAATTTTATCCATAAACAGAAACAAAGAGAAATCTGAAAAGCTCTGTGAAGAGTTAAAAAGGGATTATGGGGCCGAATGTGATTATATTATTGCAGATTTTAGTCTCCTTGAAGACACGTTAAGAGCTGGAAAGGAACTTTCCAGAATAAGAGATAATATAGATGTTCTGATTCATAATGCAGGGGTTTATTTAACCCATAAGACATTTACTAAAGACGGATTTGAAATGACTTTCTTTGTCAATTATTTATCCTCTTTCATTATTAACTATATTGTAAAGGATAAGCTTAAAGCTCAGAAAGCTGCAAGGATTATACTGGTTAATTCTGAAGGACACCGTTTTGCTGCCTGGGGAATAAAATTAAATGATTTGAATTTTAAAAAGAAAAGATACACGGGGCTTCGTGCATATGGTTCTGCAAAAACCGCGCAACTTCTCAGCGTTATGATTTTTGATGAAGTTTTCAGAAACAGTAATGTGACTATAAACGCCATGCATCCGGGAAACGTAAAAGCAGGAACCGGTAAAGAAAATGGAGCGTTTTATAACTGGTATAAAAGGACCTTCATAGATAAACGAGCACGATCTCCAGAAATTTCTGCAGAATCGCTCTATTATCTTGGTGCATCTAAAAAAGTGGAAGGAATAAGTGGAAAGTTCTTCAATTTGACAACATTAGAAGAACCGGCGCCACCTGCTCTTGATATGGAGGTTGCCAAAAAACTATGGTCTAAAAGCATACAGATGGGAGGACTCAACCATGGAAAATTATGATGCAATCGTTGTTGGCGGAGGGATATCTGGATTAACCAGCGCAGCTTATCTAGCAAGAGCCGGTTCCAATGTGATCTTATTTGAAAAGAACGATAAATGTGGTGGCCTGGTGAACTCTTTTACTAAAGATGGCTTTCTTTTCGATGGAGGAGTGAGAGCTCTTGAAAGCGCTGGAATTATTTTACCTATGTTGAAGGAACTAGAAATAGAACTCGAAACAGTCAAAAGCCCCGTTTCATTAGGTATTGAAAACGAAATTATCCACATAAATTCAGAGGAAAGCCTCAGTGATTACGCTGCCCTTTTAAGAAAATTTTATCCCGATAGCGAAAATGAGATAGAGAACGTTATTTCAGTTATAAAGAAGATCACGAAGGATATGGAAGTATTATATGGTGTGGATAATCCACTTTTCATGAATTTCCTAAAAGATAAGGTTTATTTTGTAAAGGTCTACCTGCCATGGCTTTTCAAGTTTCTCTTAACCCTTAGAAGGATTAATAAGATGAAAATGCCTGTTGAAGAGCTGCTTGGGAAAATGGTAAAAAACAATTCTTTAAATGACATAATTAGCCAGCATTTTTTTAAAAGCACACCAGCATTTTTTGCAATGAGCTATTTTTATTTGTATCAGGATTATTTTTATCCTAGAGGTGGAGTGGGTAAGCTTGCAGAAGCAGTCCAAAAAAAGATACAGGAATTCGGAGGAAAGGTCAAGACCGGAACAGAAATTGAAAAGGTACTTGCTTCGAGTAATATGTTAATAGATAAAGAGGGAAATTCGTATAAGTATAAGGAGCTTATCTGGGCTGCTGATCTAAATAAACTTTACAACATCACGGTTACTGATAACTTGCCACAGGAAACAATAGAAAAGGTTGAAAGCTTCAAAAATGAATTATCTAAAAAGCACGGTACGGATTCAGTTTTCAGTTTGTTTATCGCTGTGGATGAGCCGCCTGAAAACTTTAAGAAGATTACACAGGGGCATTTTTTCTATTCACCGTCACGTAAAGGACTGGGTGAAATACATCGTTCAGAACTGAAAGAAATTACTCAAAACTTTTCTGAATTTAGTAAGGAGAATATTCTTGAATGGCTTGATAGATGTTGCAAGCTAAATACATATGAGATATCCATTCCTGTTTTAAAGGATCCCGGAGCTGCTCCCGAAGGCAAAACAGGTTTGATTGTGAGCATTCTCTTTGATTATAGGTTGGTTAAAAATATAAAAGAATCGGGTTGGTACCCTGAATTTAAAGAAGCAGTAGAAAATAAGATGATAGAGGTTCTAGCAAAATCGGTTTTCCCTATGTTGGAAAACAAGATTATTTTCAAATTTTCTGCTACGCCACTCTCTATAGAATCAATAGTGGGCAGTACTGAAGGATCTATAGTAGGATGGTCGTTTGAAGAGCCAATCCCGGTAACTTCAAGTATGCTAAAGGTCAATGATTCTATTAAGACTTTTATTCCAAACGTTCTTCAGGCAGGCCAGTGGACATATAGTCCTTCAGGTGTGCCTATGTGTATATTGACAGGCAAACTTGCTGCTAATAAAGTGTTGAAAGCGAAATAACGAGAAGTAGATGAGAGAAGGACCGAGATGACGAGAAACCGAGAGTATGAGAAAAACACGTGAACCGTGAACCGATTGGAACGAAAACCATAACTGATTTGCGATTTGGGAAGCAATCGGATATGCTGCTTGAGGGACAGCAGGATATGCGTGTTGTGGAACACACGGATTTGCGACTTCGTCGGTAGATTCTTAGAAGCGGTCTAGGACCTGGAGTCTAGGGTTTAGTAGAAAATAAAGAAAATAAAAAACACACACCTCACCGCTAACGCGGTTCCCTCCTCTGAAAGAGGAGAATAAAATAACGAGAGTCCGAGAAGAACCGAGATGACGAGAATTCGAGAAAGTGCACACACCTCGTCGCTGCGCGCCACTCCTCTGAAAGAGGAGAATGAAGTGCGAGGAGACGAGAGTTCGAGAAGAACCGAATTGACGAGAATCCGAGATGGCGAGAGTACGAGAAAAACATGTGAACCAATTAGATGAAAAACATATTGTACATTGCGCACAACATACCACGGACCACGTACAACGTTTTTAAAGTCTTAGGTTCTAATGCCCGCTATGAGAGATACAGCCATGTGGATTCCGAATCCTTTTATTGTTATCAGACTGAAAGTTATGCCTGCTGCTATTGGAATGGTGACAAAGTAACCTCCAAGTTTTTCATATTTCCATCCAAGTGCGAGACCTATGAACATCAATGGAAATACTGTCAACCAAATATTGTCATAGGGTGTATATTCAGAATTAATAAAGTGTAGTGGATTACCGTATCCAAAGTAAAAAGGAATATCAAAAGCTATAATAGCTATAGCCATTATTCTTGCTATCCATTTTATGATTTTGATTTGTTTTCTATTTGATGCCATATTCAGAGCCTTCCTAAAATGAGTCAAACATAATGCCCAAGAAGCTCTCAATTTTAGACTGATTATATCATCTTGTTCACGGGAAAAATTGAGATATATACAGTATACTTGCACTAAACAGATAGTAATACTTTTATTGAAGTGGAATACTGTTTTATACTCTTAAAATCATTTCAACCCCTCTAGAAAGGGATGTGAATATTTTGGCAATTTTCAAACCCGAGGTATATCATGGCTTTAAAAAACAGAGCAATTTTTTTGAAGGTTGGTATTACAAATTAGCTACAAAAGATAAAAGAAGGACTATTGCACTGATTCCAGGTGTTTCTATTGGTGATTCGATGAACTCTTCGCATTCTTTCATCCAGTTCATAGATAGTAATAATAAAACTGAATACGTGCGGTTTTCCATTGATGATTTCAAAGCAGATAAGGACAAATTCAAAGTTACTATTGACGGGAATCTTTTTGATGGCGATCATGTAAACATTCACATCGATAATCCTTCTTTGTCATTGAAGGGAGAGGTTAACTTTGAAAATAAGCATCCATGGCCTGTTTCTGTTTTCTCTCCGGGAGCCATGGGCTGGTATTCATATATTCCCTTTATGGAATGCTATCACGGTGTGATAAGTATGGATCACGATTTAGAAGGACAAATAGAACTAAATTCCGAATTGATAGATTTTGATGGAGGTAAAGGTTATATCGAAAAAGACTGGGGGAAGTCATTCCCCTCAGCCTGGATTTGGCTGCAGTCAAATCATTTTGAACTTGACAAATCGTCTATAATGGTTTCTGTTGCTACCATTCCATGGATGGGGAGAAATTTTACGGGTTTTATTGTAGGACTTTTAAACGCCGGCAAATTGTACAGGTTTGCGACATATAATGGATCTAAGTTGCGTGAACTGCAAATACTTGATGATAGAGTTTTATTGGTATTTGATAGAAGGAACTATACGTTAAAAGTGGAAGCATTCAGAACAGATGGGGGCGAGTTGAAATCCCCAGTTATGGGTAATATGGAAGGTAGAATTAATGAAACACTCAGTGCTAGAGTGAATGTTTCTCTTACATATAAAAGTGAAATGTTATTCTGTGGTACAGGCACAAATGCAGGACTAGAGGTTGTAGGTAATTTGGTCCTTTAAGACAACGTCCAACGAAGGTTCAACGAATCAGAAAACGTTGTCGGTTGTTTGTTGTTCGTTGTACGTATTAGTAACGCACAACATACCACGTACAACGTTTTTAAGGCTTTAGAGATTCTAATGCCCTCTCGATAGGGCTGCTAGAGGAACAGCAGGATATGCGAGCTGCGCTCGGATTTGCGACTTCATTGGTTAAGACCAATAATTCATACCCACCACCACAAACGGTCCCCCCCCCGCCCTTAAGGGCGGATTTATACACTAACAGCAAAATAATCGATACAAGATATTGGCTTATAAGAAAAAGGGCGATAATTCAAAGTTAATTATTGTAAAAAGGTGATCGTTGTTGTTTCTCGTCCAATTGGGGGGTCAGAACGATGGACGAAGCGATTGCGTTGGACTACTGGACGATGGACGTTGTTTGCTCATTTGAAGCGGCTTGTACTATAAGATCAAGCCTCTATTTAGGAGCAGTTTTTGCTATAGTTCGCGGAGTTTTTTGTTTATTGTGTTTTTGTCGATAAATTTTCCTTTGTATTTTCCTTCAGAAGAGATGCATAATGGCAGTTGATCGTATTCAGTATTGTCAGAATCTACTAATTCGATATCCATAAGTTTTTCTTTGTTCACATGGTAACTCAACGTTGAGTTAAAACTTTTGAATATCCTGAACAGTTCGAACGGCTCATCTGCTTTGACGCAAGTATATTTAAAGCAAAAATACTTCCCTTTATCATCTTTGTTAGAGTTGTTTAGTCCATAAGCTATTTCAATGATTGATTTTAGATCTTTAAGCGTCCTTGAGCTTTCCACAAGGAAAATTCGGGATGTTCCGGTCCCGGCCTTTATGTTGAGTAAAAATGTTTTTGGTATTGTTTGGGGGATGGAATAAATCAGATTCCAAAGCGGATTTGTTTCTTTGAGCATTTTATTAGCAAGCTTTTCGGCTTTACTATCTGACATTGGTAAAATAAACAACTCGTATATTCTTGAAACAGTTCGACTTCCATCTTCCTGCGCTGCTAATCCATCGAGAATTGACATCACGCTATCATAATAAGGTAATGAATCGAGTTTTGCCTTTTTCATCTGTTCCAAACTGGGCTGCTTACCCTGTGCAAATTGCTCTGACCAATTCATTAGCTGGTTAGAAATCGTTGTCATTGTTTCACGAAATTTATCAATATCGCCTAGCGGAAAACAAAATGAAATCCAGGGCATCATTGTAATGAATTGTTCAACGACGATTGCTACCCCGCTGCTTGCAGATTTCTGATTATCCTGCAGCATTACCCCATTTTTGGTGAATTCAAAGTACCCAGAATATTCGAATGTTCCATATTTCGATTCAACTCTATTGTTTTTAACCTTAAAAGGTTCCCTACCCTGATAGCTGTAAAAACTGTTTTTTGCAAATTGCGCTCTTGTATCTTCGACTATGAAAAAACCCTTTTGAACCAACCTCGAAATGTGCAACAAATCTAACCCAAGTTTCTTGAAGCCTTCGTCATATTGATAGGTGGAATGGGGGCTTTTAATTTCTTTCCCAAGTTTTTTCTTGGCAAGCAATTTCAAAATACGAATCGCTCGATACAATTTTCCATCTTTTTCTATAAAATACCCTTCTTTGACCTTTTTCTCAGGAGTAATCTCTTTTAATGTGTTTAATATTTCTTCTCTTGTGCAGGTTAGTGTTATCCAACTGCCCATATTAAATTCAGCCTGTTTGATAATAATCACTCTCTTTTCATTAATTCTTTATATTCATTACTTTTCCAATTACTACTTGAGTCCATATTTATGATACATGTAATTTGTTAAACATGGAAGTATTGGTTAAAGTTCAATGTTTTTCAAAGTGAAATATCCATTTTGATCGGGTTTGAATTCTGCTACTTCTATAATCGCAGAAATATTCAATAGGCCATAAATATGAGGATAATGTTTTCCGTTACCTGGATCTTCATACTTTACAGGCGATTTTAAACGTTCTTCATCGATTACAAGAAGCAGAATATCTTCTCTGCCTTTAAACAGGAAGTTTGCAACCTCAATGACCTGCTCTGGTGTAGAACAGTGAATAAATCCTTCTGTTTCTAGTGAATCAGCCTTATAAACTCCAGTTTCTTTTGTCTTTTTCCAGTCATCGATGGATGCAATATGTAGAATTTTTTTCATATTTCACCTTATTTTACACATACTATATTTCATAAAATCAAATCTGATTCCATTGAATGTTAGTCTTCAACAAATATCTCCGATTTTGATTTGATTTCTTCTTTTTTCTCTTCAAAAAGTATAACAACTTCGTCAAAACCCATGCCAAGAAGTAATCCGTGGAAGAAATTCCTGGCACTTTCTCGGGATGTTTCCAATATGCCGCTTTTGTAAGCCTGTTCACGTACTTCTTTTTCCATTTTCCCGCTGTTTTCTTTCAAAACCCTCAGCATATCCTTGTTACCAAAAGTTTTGACCAAAAATCCACTTTGATTTATCACCTGTATATTTTTAATATTACTCTGAGGAATGCTAATTTCAAGTTCGGGAACAGGTAATGTGACTTTTACTCGTCGTGAGGTCTCTTCTTCTATGACTTCAATTTTTTCATCAGAAAAATTTTTCAAATTCATATAACCTCTGACAGAAACGGGTACAATCAGGATATAATGTTTCGATGCTCCTGGCATGAGTACGCTGGTCTCGGTTTCAAAAACATGGGTTATGGTTAATTTCGCAGTACTCAATTCAGCTATCTTTTCTAATCTGCTAACGATTACATTGCTTCTAACTTCGACCTTCTTTCTACCTTTCAAGAACAGGACAAGCAAGAGAATTACACAGATTAATGAAAGTATTATTATTCCCCAGAACATATTATCACTCCTTCATCATGATTATACTTCAATATCAGACAATTGCTATAATGATTTAGAAGACTTTTAGGTCGATGCAAAGGTACAGGTACAAAAAGTCCATCGACGATTCTTAAAACCATTGATATGCGTGTTGGGGAACACACGGATTTGCTGCTTGAGGAACAGCAGGATATGCGAGCTAAAAATCAGCTCGGATATTCGCTTTCGGCGGATAATACATAAAAAACGGGTTTAGGTTCTAGGGTTTTGGTTCTGGCAAGAACAAAAGAAAATTCAAAGTCAAATTCACACCTTTCCCCTGCTTCGCTGGGACTTTCCTCAAGGAAAGAATTATTAAAAAAGATCGAGATCCGAGAAGAACCGAGTTGACGAGAAGCCGAGAACCGAGAATCCGAGAGAAAAAACGTGAACCGTTGGCCATGAACCGATTAAGTACTGAGATCAGAGACCTGAGATTGGAGATCCGTTGAAAAACTCTAAACTGTCAATGAAACAGCCAACTATTAAGATCATTGGTCAGAAAACATCAAAACATTTAAAATAGATTATATATTTCTGACAAGTAAATAACTGGAGGTGAGGCTGTGAAAAGTATGGGATATATGCTTCTCAGAGAAGAGAGCTTCTCTGAGATTGTAATTGGGAATACAGCTGTAGTGAGAGCCATGATTGAATCAGGAGTTAAGGTCGCAACTTCTTACCCGGGTTCTCCAACACCAGAAATTGCTGCTGCTATAGGTTCAATA
>JBNGCV010000033.1:0-14121 GCA_049975465.1 Kosmotogaceae bacterium
ATGAAAAATAATATGGCATTCCAGTCAATCTCTGTAGAAACATCATCGAAATTTTTGCTCGTATACAACAGTAAAAAAGAGCCACCAAGTATCGCAAAAAGTGACATTTCAATATCTACCACATTGTGGATAATAAAACCAATTACTACTGCTGACAGTGTAGCGAGCGAAACCCACATCAGCTTCTTATTAGTTATGAGACCTTCCGTTTTCATCTCTTTCGTTTCTTTTTCTCTTCTGGAAAGCTTTGATAAATCTTTAAGAAAACTAAATCTTGACATGAGTAAAAGGACTCCAAAAGATATGACAAGAGGTACGAAAATTAGCGCTGAGAATGTCATAAAAGGGATTTTCGAAGCATTACCTATGATTATATTGGGAGGGTCACCAACGAGGGTCATACATCCTCCGATGTTCGATGCAAAAATCATGACTGTTGTAAAAGCAAAGGGATTAAATTTTGCTGTATCAGCCACAAAAAATATTATGGGCATAAACATTATCATGGTAGTTACGTTGTCTAGAATCATGGAGAAAAGAGCAATCAAGATTGCGAATAATGTAGAAAGCATTATTACATTACCCTTTGACCATTTTAGGGTTCTGACAGCCACATATTGAAAGAATCCAGTAGATTTTATGATTGCTACTATGACCATCATTCCAATAAGAAGGAATATCGCGTTGAAGTCAACAAATTCTGATATTGTTTCAATACGCATACTTTCCGAAACCTTCAATGCCACAAGAAGCATACCTGCAGTGAAGGCAAGAAGTACACGTCTCTCTTTTGAAAATATTATGAAAATGAAAGCTACAATAAAATAAATTCCAACGAATAGTTTTCCCATGCTCACCTTCATCAACTAAAAATACTCACATTATAAGATAATAACAAAAATAGCTGACTTTTAGAAATTTTTTCTGGATTATCTAATAACATTATTGAAAAATATTCATTAAAAACTATTTGTGAAAAAGTCTAATAATAAGCACCTTAAGAGAGCCCCAGCTGGTAGTATTGTATTTAGAAGTAATTTATTGATGGCGAAAAATCGCGGAGGAAAAAATGAAAATATTAATATTATGTATTTCTATTTTGATTGTGCTTTCAAGTTGTGTTCCCACAAGTTTTCTCAGTAATAATTCTTACGTTCTAAAGGATTCGGTAGCATTTTCTGTTCTAGCAGCTTCATCTGAAAACGATATTTACCTGGAAACATTCAGAACGTTATACAAAATCTCTGATGGTGCACTCAATAAGTTCTATTCATTTTCTGATGATCACGTGGGAGGTTTTTACTCAGATCCTTCTGTAGACAATTGCGATAATATTTTGATTGCAGCTGACAATGCTAGACTGATGAAACTGGATAGCGATGGTACTGTATTATGGAGCTTTCAGGACATTTCAGCAACAGAAACAGGCGAAATTTTTATGAGTCCTTCCTTTGATAAGAACAACAATATATATTTTGGAACGACGAAGGGATTGTTGTACTGTTTGAATGAAGAGGGTACAGAACTCTGGTCGACGAAAATAGATGGCGAGATCTGGAGCAAACCCCTAATAGGCAAAAAAAATACCGTATATTTTGGAATTATGGGTGATTCAGATAAACATGAATTTATGGCTGTGCGCGAAGGTGATATTATCTGGAGTTTTGAAACTGAAGCTACTTCAACAGGTTTTTACTCCAGTCCAGCGCCAGGGATCAATAATGAGATAATCGTGGCATGTCATGATGGCTACCTTTACTCAGTTGATTCAAAAACGGGCGAAAAAAATTGGATCCTTCAGCTTGCACCAAGAGTAGATGATTCAGCAATATCTGCCAGTCCTGTTGTTGATAGCGCTGGAAATATCTACATTGGAACAAATGAAGGATATTTCTATTCACTTTCAAATAACGGTGAGATATTGTGGCAAAAAAATCTTAAAAGTGGAACAATCACAACTGCTGCGTTATCCAAAAGTGAATTTATTTATCTTATTACCCGTAATCCCGCAACAATATTAAAGATTGACAGTGTTGGAAAGACAGTTTCGAAGAAAAAGATAGGTGATACCAGTTCTGGTTCACCTTTAATAACTTCAGAAGGTCTGCTTTACTATTGTTCAACCCTCAGTGATATTGGTACACTCAATAAAATATATTATGAAGAAATAGATTCGCCACCAGATGGAGTATGGCCAGTTTATGGCGGTGACCAGCAACGCAGTGGTAAATCAACTTTTATTGACTAACAAAACTGCCGAAAATTAATATAGTAGCGGTGTTCAATAATATTTTATGAGTGTTATAATTGATTAAGGCGGTGATTTAAATGCCTTACTATAGTCCGAAAAAGAAATTGAAAAGCTGGATACCCATAGATAAGATCGATGAAGGTGCCATACAACAGATAAACAATCTTTCCTTAATTCCTGATATTTTCAAGTGGATTGCCATAATGCCAGATGTTCATCCAGGTTTTGGTATGCCTATTGGGGGCGTTCTTGCATTAGAAGAAAATGTCATACCAAATGCAGTCGGTGTTGATATAGGTTGTGGTGTTATCTCCATTAAAACCAATCTGAGAAGAGAAATGGTCACACCTGTATTAAAAGACATATTAAGTGACATAATGAAGAAAATTCCTCTAGGTCACAATTGGAGAAAGAACCCACTTGTAAGTGCGCTCTTTGATGAAAAAATTAGCGACAAAACAATTCAGAAAGAAATGAAAAATGCTATGAAACAACTGGGTACACTTGGCGGAGGAAATCACTTTATAGAAATTCAGTGTGACAGTGAAAATACTATCTATATAACACTTCATACCGGATCAAGGAATATCGGAGCAAAAGTAGCCAGTTTCCACCATAAAAATGCCAACCGATATTGCAAGAAAAACAATATTGAAGCACCATCTGGACTTGATTACTTTCCTTATAATTCATCAGAAGGACAAAGATACCTTGAAGCAATGGATTTCTGTGTGCGTTTTGCATCAGAAAATAGGCAAAAGATTGCTGATATAACATTGAATGTTCTTGATGGTTATTTTGATAATATAGAAGAAATAGAACGAATAGAAACAATTCATAATTACGCAAAACTTGAAAATCACTTTAATAAACAGGTGATGGTTCACAGAAAGGGGGCAGTAAAAGCAGAAGGCAAGGTAATAATTCCAGGCTCCATGGGAACCGCTACCTACATATGTGAGGGACTGGAAAATCCTGATGCTTTCCGTTCGTGTTCCCACGGAGCAGGAAGAGTAATGGGAAGAAATGAAGCAAAGAAAAAATTTGGATATGAAGATGTTATGAAAGATCTTGTCGAAAGAAATGTAATGGTTGTTTCGCCAAGTAAGAAATCGATAGTAGAAGAGGCGAGACAGGTATATAAGAGCATAGAAGAGGTTGTGGATTATCAAAGGGATCTGGTCAGGTCTGTTATAAAGCTAACCCCTCTTGGAGTTGTAAAGGGATAAATTAACATGTTTTGTTATTAAATTTGCGATGTGAAACATTAAGTTTTTTGAAGAGGTGATAGTGTGAAATATTTTGTTGGTTGTTCAGGCTGGAAGTACGATCACTGGAAGGGTAGTTTTTACCCAGAAGATGTTGCAAAGAAGAGATGGCTAACTTATTACTCCAGCCAGTTTAATACTGTGGAGGTCAACGCAACTTTTTATGGAAGTATGAAAGAAAAAACATTTAAGAAGTGGCATGACTCTACAGAGGAGAATTTCGTTTTTACTCTAAAAGGCAGCAGGTATGTTACACATAGAAAAAAACCCGAGGAAGCTGGTGATTCAATAGAAAAGTTTTATAACCGTTCAAAAGCGCTTGAGAACAAGCTAGGATGTATATTATGGCAACTGAAGCCATCCTTCAAAAAAGATTTGAAAAGGCTTGAAGCCTTCTGCGATCTGTTAGATCCTGCATTTAAAAATGTAATTGAGTTCAGAGATAAATCATGGTTTATCAATGAAGTTTACGAGATACTAAGTAAAAAACAAATAGGTTTCTGCTCAATTTCAACACCGGACCTTCCCGACTCCATTCTTTCAACAACTGACTTCACTTATGTAAGATTCCATGGTTCTAAAGAATGGTACAAAAGTAAGTATGAAACAAAAGAACTAAAAAATTATGCGTCGAAAATTAAAGCATCGGGTGCTAAAGAGATTTATTGCTATTTCAATAATGATGCAGAAGGTCATGCTCCGCATGATGCTCAAAAACTAAAAGAAATTCTTGAAAAAACTTAATAAATTAATGGTATATAGTCACTGTTAATTAGTTGAGAAATAGGCTCTCCAACAAAGTCTACTTTTATACCGGCTGATAAAAGTTCTTTTGATATATCTATTTTTTCCGAAAGAGCTTTGCAAGCAGTTGTAAAAGCTCCTAGTTGTTCCAGTTCGTTAAGAATTTTTCTCAATTTTTCTGATTCCACAACGGTTTTTTCAGAAGGTCCAAAAAAAAATATTTTTATATCGCGGAACCATTTGTTTTTTAGAGTATTTTTTGCATAAGTCATTCCCGCAAGAAGTTTATCCTCCTCAGCTGTTGAAAAAATGAAAACAACATTCTTCATCACAAATCCCTCCATTTCTTACATATCATTTAATACAGGAAATTTCTTTCGCCATTTTTTCATACACTGAAAATCTTCCTCTGTAATATCTACATATTTAATAATACATGAATTATCTAAGCGGATTTCTTTTCCAAAATAATCAAAGGCAACAGAAATATTACCATATTCTTCACCAATTTCACCTGTTCCTGAGCGATTTAAACCCACAATGAAAGCTTGATTTTCTATAGCCCGTGCCTTTAAGAGAGTTTTCCAGTGATCCTCTCTGCTCATGGGCCAGCATGCAATAACTATGAATAATTCGACTCCTTTGACCTGCCTGAACAATTCAGGAAAACGCAGATCATAACAAATTAGGTGAGACAGTCTATGACTCTTGAATTCGTATTCTATACTTGATTTGCCTGGTGAATAATGTTTATTCTCATCTCGATAGGAAAACAGACGCTGCTTCCTGTATTTTATAGTCTTTTCAGTAAAGGGGTCATAAAAAATGCTGCTATTGTAAAAGTTATTGCCTTCTTTCTCGATCCAGCCAAAGAGTATAGCTTTCTGGACTATTTTCGATTTCTCCAGAATTGATTCAATGTCCTGTACTTTATACAGCTCTCTATTCATTGTAAAACCGGTAAAGGCCATTTCTGGAAAAATTATTATATCTGTATCTTCTACGGTTTCATCAATTATTTCAATCATCTTTTGGGTATTTTCTTCAGGTTTGTTATTCACGAGTTCGAATTCAACCAGGGCTATTTTCATTGTTTTACACATACCTTAATAATTTCATTTAGACCATCGATCAGCATTTGTTGACTTAGGGAAGGTTTATCTGAATTTTCTTCACTTTGCAATGAAGAAAGCGGGAGATGTACAAACCCTGCCCGGGTTTCAAGTTCATTGTATTCAATAAAATGCATAGTTGAATAGAAAAGATAATTACACACATACGTGCCTGCAGAATAAGATATTGCAGACGGGATATCCTTCACATCCAGGGCTTTTTTGATTTCTCTTGTGGGTAATGTGGAGAAGTATGCATTCTTGCCACCAGGAATTATTGGTTTATCTATCGGTTGTTCTCCCTTATTGTCAGGTATTCTTGCATCAATAATATTTATAGCAACCCTTTCAATAGAGATGGTTTTTCTTCCCGCTGCCTGACCAAACATCAAAACTATATCGGGATTTTCAGATGATATTGTTTCGATTAGCTTATTTGCAGAATCCTTAAAGGTCGTGGGTAGTTTGACAGCAACCGCCCATTTTTTAACCTCGGGACATTGCTTGAAATAAGCATTAACTGTCAGTTCAGAACTATTTTCCTTTTCTTCTCCAAAGGGTTCGAAGTAACTGATTAGTATTTTTTTCATTTTGAGCACCACCCTTCTTACTTAAATAATACCTGAAAATGGCTTATTCTGAAAATCCAGGAAATTTGATAGAATTGTGAAAGAGGTGATGACATTGAAAATGTTGAATTCTGAAGATCTTAATAAATTTGTTAGCGTTGGGGCACCGGAGATTCTCGATAGTTACAGCTTTTTCTTTGAAAGGAAAACCTTTAATAAAGAGGACAACGAATACCATTCTAATATCTGGAAAGCAGATGTAAAACAAAGTAATGTCGTCCCTTTTACGGGCGGAAAGCACGATTCTTCTCCCAAAGTAAATAAAGAAACAAGAAAACTTGCGTTTCTTTCAAGAAGAGATAAAGAATCCAAAGGATCTGAAATCTATGTAATGAACGTCGATGGTGGTGAAGCACAGAAAGTCTTTTCAACGAAAGCTATAATTCTTTCCTTAGAATGGCTGGACAAAAATCATCTTGGATACATAGCTCTTTCGAAAAACGAAAAAAATAATAATGATGACCAGGAGAAAGACAAAAACAATAAAGAAGAAAAAGATGACAGGAAAATAATCGAAATAGACAAAATACCCTTTGTTTCAAATGGTATAGGTTTTCTTGAAGGCAGAACCCGAAAAGCATTTGTTGTTGACATAGAAAAAGGAAAATCAGAACGACTTACGGATTATGAACACATATATTCACTGAAAGCTTCACCAGATGGTAGTAAAGTAGCTTTCATGTTACTGGAAGAACCGGAAAAGCATCCAGAAATTTTAAGCCTATTTGTTCTGGATCGTAAAACAAATAAAATGGAAAAACTTGAGTTGAATGGATGCTCGGTAATGGCTGGCATTGAATGGAAGGACCGCGAAAGTATTTATTTAGTTCTGAATGATCTTGAAAGAGGTTTTGCAACGAATGGTTTCATAGGAATATTTTATTTGAAGGACAAAAGCTTAAACGTTCTCACAAAAGATAAGGATATTCCGATATACAATGCATTAAACAGCGATGTCCGTGGTGGTAGTACCAGGGATACTTTTTCTTATAAAGGTGATTTCTATTTTCTACACAATAAAGGACCAAACACTGCCATTTCAAAAATTGATGAAAAAGGTAATCTTGAAAAAATAAAAGAAGTCATGGGAAGTATAGATTCAGTTAACATTCTTTCAGATGATATGTTTGCGATAAGCTATATGGATAGTCAAAAACCGCTCGAAATCTATACACTCTCAAGCGGAAAGATTAATCAACTAACAAAATTCAACAGCTGGATTAAAAAATATACTTTGTCTACACCGGAGCATTTTGCAGTAACCGCATCTGATGGGGAAAATCTCGATGCGTGGATTATGAAACCTGTAGATTTTAAAGAAGGAGAAAGTTATCCGACTATTGTTGAGATCCATGGTGGTCCAAAAACAGCATATGGATACTCTTTTATACATGAACTGCAACTACTTGCTTCTAATGGGTATGCCGTTCTTTTTTGTAATCCTAGAGGTAGCCATGGTTACAGTTCGAAATTTGCAGATATAAGGGAGCACTATGGTGAAAGGGATTTTCAAGACATAATGGAGGTTGTTGAAAAGGCGCTAAATAATTTCCAATTTATTGATGATGATCGACTTGGAGTAACCGGTGGTTCTTATGGTGGTTTCATGACCAACTGGATTGTTGGTCATACAGATATTTTCAAAGCAGCGGTTACACAGCGTTCAATATCCAACTGGACTTCCTTTTATGGGACTACCGATATAGGATACTATTTTGGAAAAGATCAGGTTGGTGGGAATTTCTGGGATAACGAGGATGGTTATAGAAGACAATCACCGTTAACCTATGTTGCAAATGTTGAAACACCGTTACTTTTCATACATTCCCTTGAAGATTTCAGATGCTGGGTGCCAGAAGCAATGCAGTTTTTCACTGCATTGAGAAGGCTTGGCAAAGAAGCGAAAATGGTGCTCTTCCCTGGAGAAAATCATGAACTATCCAGAGGAGGAAAACCCATTCATAGAGAAAAAAGACTCGCTGAAATAGTTAAATGGTTTGATAAATACCTCAAGGTTGGTGCGGATAAATGATAATCAGAGAAGCCGCTCCCGAAGACAATGAAAAACTCATCGAGATAGAGAAAAAATCCGCTCAGGAAGGGAAAATATGGTTAACATCTTTTAGAAAAGACTTTTTTCATAAGCTGAATTACTTTGACGAGCGGTTCATGCTGGTAGCAGAGGATGAAGATAATGGTGAAATTATCGGATGTGTGGGAGCGGGCTTTGGCGATTACTGGCTTGAAGACAAGAAACAAAGAGGAGCATACATGCTTGGTCTTAGAACGAATCCCAAATATAGAATGAAGGTGGCCAGGTGGTTAAAAGAAGCAATTAAGCAAATGGAAAAAATGCTTAGAGATTCAACAGCTGATTTTGCTTTTGGGAGTGTCAAATCGGATAACATCAATTCAATTAAAATTTTGAAACATATGCAGTTTCAAAAGACCAGGACCCTTAATTTCTATGTGTTGCCTGTTACCAGATCTTTAGGGCCAAAGGATATTGAGCTGGAAAATGAACCACCGAAGGATATTGTCAATGACTATATAGAAAAAAGGAAGGAAGAGTACGATCTTGTTCCCCTTGATCTTGATAGGTGTTTCTTTGAAAAACTCAGAGATAAAAAAAGATTGACTGCTTTAAGGCATAAAAGCGCACAGGCTCTTGTATGGAATACCTCTGGAGAATACGACATTGGTATAACCGTTTTACCGCCAGGGTTGATGTTTTTGAGAAATACACTGGATTATGCCTCTAAAATTGCTCCACTTGTCCGTGTTCCAAAACTTCACAAGCCCATAAAGACGTGTTTTGTTATTCAGTTTGATTATGAAAGAGAAAGGGATGGTTGGAACATGGTACGTGGCATAAAGCGTCTGGCATGGGAAAGAAAAATCGATCTCATTAATTTTGCAGAAGATGCTGAACTGAAGAAGGTAAGAAAAGTTCTGGGAACTTTGGTTTTTACCATTCCATTCGATGTTTATATGAGAGACAGGTTCGATAGAGAGAAAAAACTCAAACCCATTCACTGGCCTCCTAGAATATAGTCAAATTTGTTTTTTAGATATTTATTGCTTTTTTTCTATACTGAATGGCTTCTGCGATATGCTTTTTGCATACTCTGGTACCGCCCTCAAGGTTTGCAATGGTTAGCGCAACCTTAAGAACTTTATCTATACTTCTACCTGTAAATTTCAAACGTTCTACTGCAGATTCAAGAAGCATTTTCGCTCCAGATTCGATTTCGAGAACTTCCTCTAGTTGCCTGTGGCTCAACTGACTGTTTGAATAAATGCCAAGATTTCTCAGTTTATTGAGTTGTATCTTTCTGGCTTCCTCAACGCGATCTCTAACCTGGGTACTTGTTTCTCCATGTTTTTCTGAAGCATAATCGCCATATTCAAGTCTGGGCATGTCTACGAACATATCAATTCTGTCTTCAAGTGGGCCAGAAATCTTTCTATTGTACCGTTTTATATCATTCCAGTTGCAGGTGCATTCATGGCTGGGATCGCCGTACCAGCCACAGGGGCACGGATTTTGCGCGAGAACCAGCATGAATCTTGATGGATAACTGGCTGTAATTTTTGCACGTGAGATATTGACTATACCGTCTTCAAGAGGTTGTCTTAACGCCTCTACCACGTCTCTTCTGAATTCAGGGAATTCATCGAGAAACAACACACCATTATGCGAGAGGCTTATTTCACCTGGTTTTGCATTGGTTCCTCCACCTATTACTGAAATAGTTGAGGCGGTATGATGAGGGGATCTGAATGGACGTTGGGTAATTAAGCCTTTACCATCAAGCAAACCAGCAACGCTGTATATTTTTGTTGTTTCTATAGCCTCTTCCAGGGTCATTCTTGGTAATATTCCAGGGAATCGTCTGGCCAGCATGGTCTTCCCGCATCCGGGAGATCCTCGAAGTAGTATGTTGTGTCCTCCGGCTGCAGCGATTTCAGCTGCTCGTTTTGCAAATTCCTGGCCTTTAATATCTGATATATCTTCATCTGATTCCTGCTGAAACACTGGTTCAAAGTATTCAACAGGTTCTTTTGTGATTTCGTGATTTAGAAATTGAACCAACTCTCCCAGATTTTTTACTGTGATGACCTCTATTCCTTTAAGAACAGAGGCTTCAGATCTATTCCCATAAGGAAGAATCACTGTGGGTTTTTTCTTCCGCTTCATCAGACTTAGAAGAATTGGTAGAACTCCCCTTACTTTTCTAACAGTACCATCGAGACCCAGCTCTCCAAAAAACAAATAATCATCCAGTTCATCCTTTATTGCAGAAGAACCTTTGAGTATACCTACAGCCATTGGTAAATCAAGATATGATCCTTCTTTCTTTACATCGCTGGGAGCCAGGTTTATTGTTATCCTTGCCTGTGGAAAGGAAAAACCTGAATTTATCATGGAGCTTTTCACGCGTTTTTTACTTTCCTTTACCACCGTATCTCCAAGACCCACCACATCAATTTCGTGTAGAACTGCTTTCTTATCAATATCTACCTCTATAATAACTTCAACTACTTCAAGGCCAATTGTTGTAACGCTCTTTACTCGGGCATATCTCTTCAAGATCTGCTCCCCCTTCAAATATATTAAAAAAATCGGATATACTCAATTATGAGTATACCCGAATACTGTCATATGGCCATACTGTAATTATCCCAGTCTTAATACTGCTTCTGGTGTAATTATCTGGAAGGTTAGTGATTCGGTGAAATAGAATCTTACTTTATCTTTGAGCTCACCTTCGTATCCTAAAGACATATCCTGTCCAACTACGAGCTTAAGATCTCCTCCCTGAAGAGAAACTAAAAATGGTTTCTCAAATCTTGGTGAAAGAATGATATCACCATCAGAGAGAAGATCTTTGACCAATCTGTTTAATGGATACCCTTGCTTTTCCGCAATTAGTTTTGACCATTCTTTTCTGTCAATAACAAGGGCAAAGGGGCCTTCAACTCCCTCTTTTGTGAATTCAGAAAGTGAATCATTTATACCCTGTAATAGAGAAGAAGGACTATCAATTTTAACGTTCATTTTTCTTTCTTCAAGAACTGATTTCAATCCCTTTATATTTGTGCTTTCCAGTCCTGTATATATGAGATTATCCTCGAATTCGGCAATTTTTTTCGCTGCATCGTCCAGGGGCTTGAGGTCAACGGATGGGTTACCTCTGTTTATATCATCAAGTAATTTTTTATCCAGTTCAAAAGGAATTTTCAATTCTAGTAACGGGAGAACTTCTCTCTTTGCCCAGTAAACCCCGGCAGCTTCCTGCATTTGTGATGTTCTTCCCAGGGGTTGGGCAGAAAACTCCCAGCCATGGGGTCCGTCAATATCTACAAACTTTCTTGCATATAACTCAGGTTTTAGTACCTCTCTAGCACGATCATCAATTGCTTCCCATGCTTCGTCAGTTATGGGAGCTTTGTTTCTCTTTAAAAAATCCATTATTACACCTCCTACTTTTTGCTTAGTCCAAGATCATTTGATGAACCTTCGCTTTCTCCACTCTCTTCGATTTCTGTTAAAGAACCTTCAGTGAACAAATAGGTTTTCAGCTCGTCATCCCATGCTTCCATATTTCTTCTAAGCCATTCGATGATCATGGCAGCATGTTCAATTTCCTCGTCCCGGTTGTGTTCCAGGATTGCTTTAATCGCTTCATCTTTTGTGACATCGGCTCTCTGGTTGTACCAATCAACTGCTTCAATCTCCTCTTTTAAACTATTCAATGCTCTGGAAATATCCTTAGCCTTTTCTGAAAGTTCATTCAAATCTTCATGATACATAATTATCCCTCCTTTTGTCTACATAATTATAACAAGTTTAAATAGTAATTCAAATGTCGCATAATCAGAATTTCAGAAAAAAGGACCCGTATTTTCGGGTCCTGATTTAGTTTTAATTTAGTTTTATATGAAAATCACTAAAGTGAAAAAACCTTTTTGCCTTCGATATAAACTTGTTCAGCCCTGGCACTCAGGTTAAATGGGTGTTCATTCCATACTACAAGATCGGCATCTTT
Source organism: Kosmotogaceae bacterium (assembly GCA_049975465.1). Classification (GTDB taxonomy): domain Bacteria; phylum Thermotogota; class Thermotogae; order Petrotogales; family Kosmotogaceae; genus JASMTM01. The sequence goes on from JBNGCV010000033.1 coordinate 12,058, forward strand.
TCCCTTGTCTAACGTTCCGGTTCTGTTATCTATTCCAATAATTTTTGCAGGATTTATGGTAACCATTTTCAGCAGATCTTCCTCTTTTGATCCGTATCTTAAAGCTGTCCCAAGATTTATGTTTACAAATTCTAGATGCAGCACAGGGTGATCGCACATCATTGCGGCGAGGATTCCTTTCTCATTGATAATCTTGACAGCTTCGTAAGTAGCATCTTTAAGCTCCAGCTTTGACCTGGTACCAAAAAGTGGACCGAGGATTACAGGAATATTCTTCTTTTTCAGGTAATCAGCGATTTTATAGCCTTCTGTTGCGTGTTCAATAACAGCATCAAATCCGAACTCTTCAGCTATTCTGATTCCAGTAAGAATATCATCTGCCCGATGCGCGTGGATTCTTGCTGGTATTTCTCTCCTTAAAACCATTTCTCCGACTTCTAGCTGAATATCTGTTTCGTCGAATTCTTTGTTTTCCTTCGCAGCATTTTCTTTCTTTTTCATGTAGTTTCTGACTTTCTGAAAATACTTCCTAATGATTGCGCCAACACCTAACCTTGTACCTGGCATTTGTTTCTTTTCACTGTAAACGCGTTTTGGATTTTCTCCTGTTGCCATTTTTAAACCTGCGGGTTGCTTTAAAACTATTTCATCCACGATTTTTGATTTGAATTTTATTATGGCTCCCTGACCGCCAATGGGATTGGCACTTCCAGGTACAACAAAAACAGTAGTTACACCACCGGCAAGTGCCCTGTTGATAGCGCTGTCTTCAGGATAAAAGGCATCCAGAACCCTTACCTCAGCTGTAACTGGATCGGTCATTTCATTTGTATCATCGTAGTAGTATCCAACCCCTTCTTCTGAAACTCCAATGTGTGAATGGGCATCGATAAATCCGGGAAAAATATATTTTCCACTGACATCTACTAATTCAGCATTTGAAGAATCGATGTTTTCTCCTATATCTTCTATTAAGCCATTTTTAATTAATATATCGCCTTTAAATGGCTGTGATGAAATAGGATAAATTGTTGCTCCTTTGAAAAGTATTTCCATCGCTTACACCTCCATTAATTAGTTTAACAAATTAATCTTAGCAAAATAGTATGTTTTTTGCAAACTAATAAATCAATATATAATAAACACTGTTAAATAATAAAAAAGCCTTCTCAAGAGAGAAGGCTTTTACTGTCAACATGAATTATCTCATTTTATAATCCCAGAGTTTAGTTCTGATTGTTTCTTCGCCATCTTCCATTGTTACGTTCAACAATGGAAATGGAATATTTTCATTTAGAACCCAGTATTTAACGATTTGGTTCTCTTCATCATAGTAAACTACTTTGATACCTGTATACTTTTTTAGTCTCCCCTCTATTGTCATTTGGCCTTCGTATTTGATCTTTCCACCAACCATAAATAAGTTAGTGGTCACCATTTCTTCAAAGTCAACTGCTGAAAGCACCATCAATGTTGTGAGATCAAACATAGCGTACATACTAAGAGTAGCTGATTGACCAAACAATATAGAAGAATCCAGTACAGCATCAGGGGGCATATCATAGATTGTCTCGTTTGTTATTTTATAACCCTGATTGGTAAGCTCAATCTTAACACCATAGATTATTTCGTCTATTCCTTCATCACCATCATCGAACCCGGTTGTTTTGTAGTAAACATACTCTACGTTTGAATAATCCTCAAGCGCTGTCCAGGAAAAACCTGCTGTGCAAAGAATTAATAAAAACAGTCCCAGTAATACTTTTTTCATCCAACCACTCCCTATCTGTTCAGCCTTGTTGGCGGTAACTATAAGGGATTGTACCCTATGGTAGGGTCAAAACAGCTATCTAGTATAGACTCTCATATAATGGCTATTCTTAAAAATAACCGTAGAAGCTATTTTCATTTATGAATTAACAGGTTTTTTACATTAAGGACAATGAATAAAAGAAGAATTGTTAATATAGTTTTGCAAAGCAAGATGCAATTGCAAACGATAAAATAAAACTGGTTCTTCCGCAACGATGCTGAAAACTTAACAAAAAGGAGTACAATTAAGGT
>JBNGCV010000034.1:0-13922 GCA_049975465.1 Kosmotogaceae bacterium
CGCCTGAATGAAGCACTCTGATTAAGATATATTGTTCCAGGTCCGGGAAACTCTCTTCCCAGCACTGCTGATATCAATCCAAGAACAAGAACCCCATGAGATATTCTTTTTTTGAATATTGTAGTCGCTGCATACTGATCGTTCAAATGAACAGGATTATCATCACCTGTAATCTCGGCAAATTTTCTCACCATTTCATCGGTAACACTTGTTTTTTTCTTATATACTTTACCCACTTCAATCTCTTTATATTTCATATATTTGGCGCTTTGATATTCATAAGAACCACGCCTTCACCTCCTTGATAAATTAATGGAGTGATTATGAAAGCCTATTACAAAGAACGCAGAACATCTATTTTTTCTTTGCTGAAGCCTTGCCTTTCCAGCTTTTAATTCTTTTTCTACGTTCAAGGTTTGAAGGTTCAATGTTTATTTTTTTGCCCTGCATTAAACCGGCAACCCCTGTAAGTTTGTACTTCTTTCTGTATTCCGTATCATCGACATCTGTGGTTATGTCATCAGGTTCGTGGTAAGTAGTTATAACACCTTCATAGTTTCTGAGAATAACGGTTTTATCGGATTCCGATACCATGTACTGGGGCATAACCCTTATTTTTCCGCCTCCTCCGGGAGCATCTACCACAAATGTTGGCACACAAAAGCCTGATGTGTGCCCGATTAACGATTCCATAATTGAAATACCTTTTCTTATGGATGTTCTAAAATGCTTGATACCCTGAGAGAGGTCGCATTGATAAATATAATATGGTCTTACTCTAATTTCGACCAGCCTATGGACCAGTTCCATCATTATGTAAGCACTATCATTTACGCCTTTCAGCAAAACCGATTGATTGCCCACCGGTATTCCCGCATCTGCAAGCATTTCGCATGCTTTCTTTGAATCAGGTGTTATTTCTTTGGGATGGTTGAAATGAGTATTTAACCATATAGGATGGTATTTTTTTAGCATGTTTACAAGGGCGGGGGTTATTCTTTGCGGTAAAACAGCAGGCGTGCGCGTTCCTATTCTTATGATCTCCACATGCTTGATTTTTCTCAATTCCTTTATTATGTATTCAAGTCTATCATTGCTTAGCAATAATGGATCTCCACCAGAAAGCAGTACATCTCTCACCCTAGGTGTTTCTCTTATGTATTCAATAGCATCATCCAATTCTTTCTTCGACCGTGGTTTATCTTTGTGACCTGCAAAGCGTCTTCTTGTGCAATGTCTGCAATACGTTGAGCACTGATCGGTAACCAGAAAAAGAACCCTGTCAGGATAACGGTGTGTTAATCCGGCTACTGGTGAATCCTCGTCTTCGTCAAGAGGATCTACCATGTCCCAGCGATCGAACATCAGTTCATTTTCGGTCGGGACCGCCTGCCTTCTGATAGGATCTCTCGGGTTATCGTAATCCATTAATGTTGCATAATAAGGAGTGATAGCCATTCTTAGAGTGTCAAGACAGTTCTTTATTCCATTTTGTTCAGCGGGGGTTAGACTTAATACCTTCTTCAATTTATCAACAGTGGTGATTCTGTTGCTAACCTGCCAGTGCCAGTCGTTCCACTGCTCTTCTGGCACGTCCTTCCAGATCGATATCTTTTTGTAGTCTCTCATACAAACCCTCCAATTTATATATATAATTGTTCAAATAATTCTCTAATTTCCTTTGATTCTCTAATAATGTCGAGACTCAAGCGTGCATGGTTTTTTGTGTATCCGTTTCCGATGATCATGGTAATATCTTTACCTACTCCCTCAGCACCCAGGGCAGCACGAGTAAAATCGGTGGCCATACTGAAAAAATAGACAGTGCCTTCATCTTTCGTGATAAGTATTGAAGACATTTCCGTCGCTTCCACATCTACATTGTTTATTACAACATCACATAATTCTCCGTTTGTTACTTCTTTAACGACTTCCAGTACATCAACAGGTATTTTTGCGTTAGCAACAACGACATCTGTAGCGATACCCAGTTTTTCAATTCTTTTGGCGTTTTTCAAAGAATTTTCAACCACTATCACCTTACCAGTATTACCCACAATTTTACTTGCCTGGTATGCGCAAAGAATTCCTGATTTTCCTCCACCGCCTATAATACAGACATTCATCCCGGGTTTGACCAGTTTTTTTACCTGAGCTGGAGCACCTGCAACATCCAATACTGCCAGGGCAAGTTTCTGAGGAATGTCTTCAGGTAATTTCGTATATATGCCGCTTTCAAAAAGTATTGCCTTTCCTTTAATATCTACCTGATCAGTATCAGCGTTTATGTTTATAATCTCATCAATTCTTAGTGGTGTAAGAGAGAGAGATACTAAAGTAGCTATCCTGTCACCAACTTTAATTGGGCGATTTGAGAGTTCAGGCCCTATCTCGCTAATTTTTCCAACAAGCATACCTCCGGAACCGGTTACTGGATTCTGCATCTTCCCGCGTTCTTCAACAATATCTTCGATGGTTCTGGCTATTCTATCTAGATCTCCATTACAGGATTCCTTTATCTGTGTAAAGCTTGCTGAATCTATGTTCAAAGTCTCTACATCTATTAGTATTTCATTTGAATAAATCTCCGTCTGGTTATCGATCTTTTGTGCTGACTGTGGTAGTGAACCTTCTGGTCCGAGTACTCTATGAATTCCGTATGGAGATCCTGTTTTCATGATTTACCTCCTGATATTAAGAATTTTTCTCGCTTCGTCTGGCTTTGCCACTTCTCTGTCTAACTCTTCTGCTATCCTTACAATTCTTTCAACGAGTTGGGCATTGGATATGGCCAGTTCGCCTTTTCGATAATATATATTGTCTTCAAAGCCAACTCTTACATGTCCGCCCATGGCAATAGCATGGGTGGCAAGAATCAATTCATATTTACCAATTCCTGCAACCGTCCAGGTGCATCCCGGTGGAATACTCTCAACCAGATAGACAAGATCTCTAAACTTGCCTGGGATAGCTCCAGGCACACCCATCACGAAGTCAAAGTGTAATGGAAGCTCAAGAATCCCTTTCTTGACCAGATAAAGCGCGTTGTTTATCATTCCTCTATCAAAAACTTCAATTTCTGGTTTTATATTTCTTTCGTTCATTTCTTTCGCAAAACGTAAAATATAGTCCATGGGATTGCTGAAAATACTATCGCCAAAATTACATGTGCCAGTGGTCAATGTAGCCATCTCTGGATTGATTTTTAAAGGCTGTAACCTTTCTTCTATATCATGCCAGACAGCTCCACCCGTTGAAGGTTGAACGATTATGTTGCACTTCCTTTCTATAAGTTTTTTGATATCGGAATATATTTTTTGAGATTGGGTGGGAGTACCATCACTTTCTCTAGCATGAATATGAACAATGGAAGCACCTGCTTCATAACATTTGTAAGCTTCTTCAGCAATCTCTTCAGGAGTGATGGGTAAGTTCGATTGCATATCCTTTGTAACTTCTGCTCCAGTAAGGGCTGCAGTAATAATTAGTTTCTCCATTTCTTCACCCCCTCTGTTTTTCCTTTGGAACTACACAAGTGCCGCTTGCTTTGCACACAATAACTGGTTTGTCGAGTACTTCAGCTGCGGAGTCAGATATATCCGGTCTTGCTTTAATTACTTTTTTTGCTTCAAACGACATTTTTCTTGAAGTGTTTCCTATTTTGTCTATTCTTCCGGTAAACTCAATAAAATCTCCGACAAAAACTGGTGCAAGAAATTCAATGTTGTCATAAGCTTTAAAAAGTCCTTCATCGCCATCGTTACGAATAAGTAGTTCTGTTGCTACGTCTCCAAAATACTGAAGAAGCTTTGCACCGTCTACAAGCCCTCCGCCGTAATGAGCATCGTGGAAACTCATTCTTGTACGAATAGTTACCTCTTTCATCATATCCCTCCTATTTTCATGTTCTACCTTCCAAGAGAGTTTATCAAGAACGAATATTAGCAATCTAAAAGAAATGCATCGTGAAAGTTTGTTCTATATGCATTATTCTACTTTATACCCGGCCTTCTGAAAAGTGAAGGCCGGGTAATGATATTCACAAAATAGAATTTGATAATGATTAATGATATTCAGGGTAGATAAAAACGTCTAACAAATAGGATAAAACCATTGTATATATCAGTTATAGGATTTCATTATCTCTCTATTTTCATTCATAAGGTAATCAGCAAATGAATACATATCCGTTTTTTCCCAGAAAGATAGTTTCTGATGTGCATTGAAATACTTTAATGGAATTGGGTGTGTTCCTATGACAACAGGAATATTGTAATAACTCTCTATGAACTCCTTAAAATGTCTGATCCTGGGACATGGAGGGTATCCAACAACCAACCCTGTCGCGAGATGAATCACTTCAGCCCCATTCTTTTTCATTTCTTCTGGAACATATTCTACATTTCCACCTGGACAGCCACCACAGTAAGAATAGCCCACGAGCTGCAAATCTTCTTCAGGAGGATAAAGGGCAAAACCACCCACATGTTCATGCATTGCTCTAAAGCATTTTCCTCCGCCACAGCTTTGATAACGTCCACAAATAATAATGCCTATCTTTTTCACAGAAAATCCCCCCTCTTATACCTGATGCAAAGATTATAACAGTTAGCTGTTAGGCAATTTAGACGGATGTAAAAGGAAAAAATTTCGGATATAAGTTAAGGAACAACTAAAATTTATAGCAAATCATCCATAGAAAGCTCAGACTCAATTGTTCTTTTTGGAAGGAAGTACATCTAAAAGGAAGCTATATATGATTTAACTATGTTGTTTTGCTTTACCTATTGATGAGTGATCACTTATATTAGTAAGAACTTGAATTAATTATAAGAATGCAAAAAAGGTTGACTGTCAGTAGTAATCATAAATTATATACTGTGATTATTCATAATTCCTTCTAAAACGATTTTATTTTTTAAATCAAAAAATTGTGTAATTTCATTGGTAGAAATAGCATTTCACTGAATGAAATAAAGGAGGAATAAAGATGGATGTTGTAAAGCATTTTGGAAGAGTTTTGATACCAATGAATACAGCTTTCAAAGAAAACTACGATATTGATTACGCAAAAACCAAGAAAATAGCAAGATTTCTTATTGAAAGGGATTACTGCGATTCATTGATCGTTGCAGGGACAAACGGTGAGTTCTATGCGATGTCCTATGACGAAAAAATAAAGCTATTTGAAGCCGTTAAAGAAGAAGTGGGTAATGAAAGACCACTGATAGCAGGTACAGGAACTGCATTTACAGAAGAAACTATTAAATTAACAAAAGAAGCTGAAAGAATCGGATATGACGCTGCAATGGTAGTAGTTCCTTATTACTGTCATCCGACTCAGGATGGGGTGAAAAATCACTTCACAAGAGTTGCAAATAGTACAAGTTTACCTATCATGGTGTACAACATTCCACTTTTTACAGCGACAAATATTGAACCGGAAACACTGGCAGAATTGAGTGAAGTGGACAACATAGTCGCAGTGAAGGATGAGGCTGGTATCAATCCTCTACAAACTTCAGCCTTTTTGAGTGCGACAAATGGAAAAATGGAAGTTTATTCAGGAGATGATTTGATGGTTTTATCCGTTTTGACTCAGGGAGGAGTTGGAGTAGTCAGCGGAGGTTCTCACGTCATTGGAGACATAATGAAGGATATGCTAAACAAGTATTACTCAGGCAATGTTAAAGAAGCAACGCAGACCTTTAGAAGGTTATATAAGTTATTCAAAGCGTTTTTTGGAAGAAACGGTCGTTTCGAAAACCCTTTGCCGGGTGTAAAAAAAGCCTTTGCTTTACATTCAGGTCTGGATGTTTCTCGAGTGAGGCCGCCACTTGTAGAGCTACAGGAAGATGAAATTGAAGTACTGAAAAAATCCCTGAAAGAAAACGGTAAAATCTAAAAAATCATCCATTTTATAACTGGGAGGTAGATGTTTTATGAAGAAAGTACTTTTTGTGGCTATTACAGTTTTATTGGCTTCGTTTATTTTCGCACAAGCTGAATACACTTTGAGATTCAACACTGTTGCTGCACCCACCCAACCTCAAGTTAAAGCAATGGAAAAATTCAAGGAAATCGTTGAAGATTTGAGTGGAGGCGAAATCCAAGTCAAGATTTTCCATTCAGGACAGTTGGGCGATCAGCAAACATCGTTGCTATCTGTAATGCGTGGAGATCTTGAAATGGCAGGAGACGCAGCTCCGTCGTGGTTTGCAGATCTTGCAAATATGCCAAAGATGGGAGTTTTGAATTCTGCATACATTTTTAGAGATCTGGATCACATGTATCAAGTAATGAATAGTCCATTTGTTCAAGAATGGTTTGATGAACTGGCTGAAGAAACAGGTTTAAGGGTACTTGACACCTGGTATCTGGGAACGAGACAGTTAAATACGACTGCAAGGGCTGGCGAAATTAAAAAACCAGAAGATTTGGCAGGAGTAAAGATCAGAATGCCAAACAATGAAGCTTTCCTGGATATGGGAAGAGCATTGGGTGCTAACCCGACTCCAATGGGATTTGGAGAAGTTTATCTGGCTCTTAGAACCGGTACAATTGATGGCCAGGACAACCCCCTACCCACAGATTTATCCGCAAAATTCGTTGAGGTAACAAAATACATCACACTAACTGATCATTCAATAGGAATGATAAACCCTGTTATTAATGAAGATCTCTGGCAGGAGATGCCTCTGGAATATCGTACTTACATTGAAAAAGCTATGCTGGTTGCAAGGTATTATATGAACTGGCTGGTTTTGGAGCAAGAAGCCAAACTTATGAAGCAATTTGTTGATGAATATGATATGGAAATAATCATACCTGACAAAGAAGCATTCATGGAACATGCAGCTGAGTATTACTCACAACCAAAATTTGACGAAAAATGGGGAGAAGGGATGTACGAATTTATTCAAAATTATCCGACAGAATAAAAACTGTAAGTGCTTACATTTCATCACGGGAAGATCGTAAGATCTTTCCGTGATTTTAGCAGGAGGTTCAGATAAGATGGCGTTTTTGATAGCGTTGAAAAAGACAGGAAGATTCATAATTGATTTTATAGAATATCGGGTTGCTTCTGTATTTTTGCTACTGTTGTTTACTGCGCTTTTTGTACAGGTAGTGATGAGGTATGTGTTCAACAATGCGTCACCGGAATTATTTGAGATATCCAGATATTCTTTCATATGGATTATTTTCCTTGGAGCACCTCTTGCTAGAAGATTCGGAGCGCATATGAAATTCAATGTTATATATGATATGGTTTCGAGAAAACTGCAAATCATATTTGATCTAATTTTCAACGCTGGTTTCACTGTTATGCTTTTTATAACATTTTTTCCGACATGGAACGATATTGTTTTTTACAGAATGATAAAGTCAAATGTTTTGAAGATTCCCTGGAGTTATCTTTTGTTTTGCTTTCCAATATTCATAATTTTGATGATAATTCATAATTTTATTTGGATTTATAAGGATACCAGAGAATTAGTTACGGGAAAGAAATCCGCTAAGGAGGAAGAGCCATGGGATTAGTATTGTTCTTTGTCGTTTTTCTTGGTGCTTTTGCTCTTGGTTTTCCCATTGCTTTTGCCATGGTAATGGGAGGATTCAGCTATTTTATTACTGCAGGGGCAAGTTTGGCAAATTTTATGGATGTCATGGCCATCGAGCTTAGCGGTAAAGATGTTTTAATGGCAGTTCCCATGTTCATTTTTGCTGCGAATTTAATGAACGATACAGATGTGACAGATATAATATTTGGTTTTGTGAAACAGTCAATGGGTAGGGTCAGAGGTGGACTTGGTTATGCAAATATTGCTACAAGCATAATTTTTGCCGGCATGAGTGGCTCTGAAATAGCTGATGTTTCTGGAGTTGGTGCTATAGAGATCAAAGCCATGATGGACGATGGATATGATGGCGAATTTGCCAGTGCTGTTACATGTGCTTCGGCTACTATTTCACCAATAATTCCACCAAGCATACCAATGGTTATATACGCTATGTTAACCGGAGCATCACTGGGATATCTATTTCTGGCAGGCATAATACCGGGTTTGTTAATAGCATTACTTGAAGCTGGAATGGTTTACTATCTTTCGAAAAAAAGAGGATACCCCAAAGGGAAAAAATATCCGCTTAAGGTATTGTGGAAGAGTTTTAGAAAATCTTTTGCCGCTTTGCTGGCTCCAATTATACTCCTGGTAGGAATTTATGGAGGAATATTTACCCCAACTGAGGCAGCAGCAGTTCTTGCAGCCTATGTACTTATTATAAGTATTCTGGTGTACAAGAAAATGAGCTTCAAAAAGTTTAAAAAGATCATAATGAAAACAGTTTATTCAGTTGGATTTATTAGCTTTATGATTGCAGCAGCGCTTGTTGTAAAATATGTACTAGCGAGGGAAGAAATTCCTTTATTGATAACAAATTTTTTCATAGATTCTGGGTTTCTCGATTCGAGGTTTTTACTGTTATTGAGTACAAACATCATGTTTTTTATCCTGGGAATGTTTTTTGATGTATCTGTTATTCAGCTTGTGGTAATTCCGATAATGCTTCCACTGGTTGAAGCTGTGGGTATAGATTTGGTGCATTTTGGCATTATTACAACCGTAAATTTAATGTTAGCACTTGATACACCACCCTATGGTCAAACAGGTTATATTACAAGCGCTCTGAGTAAAACACCAGTAAGCAAAGTGTTCGGTGAAATGCTTAGGTACTTTATTCCCATTGAAGTACTTGGTTTGATATTAATAACATATTTCCCGGATATCGTTCTTTGGCTACCAAGAGTATTTGGCTATGCTGGTTGATTGAGGTGATTTAGTGCAGGGAATAGAAAGGATAATTAAAATTCTTGACTCTTTCTCTTTAGACAAACCTGAGTTAACTCTCAAAGAACTAACAGATAAAACAGGATTACCCAAACCTACTGTTTATAGAATTGCGGAGGCACTTAATAGGGTTAATATATTGAGTAAGGACGATAATATTTCTAAGTATAGAATTGGTGTTAAATTGTTTGAACTGGGGAGTCTTTATCTTGAAACACTGGAACTTAGGAAATTAGCTTTTCCGGAGATAGAAAAGTTAAGCAAATATACAGAAGAATCTATCCACATGGGTGTGCTTGATGGGAACGAAGTTACCTCTATTGAGGGAATGGGAAGCACACACAACCTTCAGGCAAAATTGTGGATAGGAAAACGCTCACCAATTTACTGCACTTCCATTGGAAAAGCAATTCTTGCATTTTTACCTGATAAAGAGCAGGAAGAAATTTTATCAAGTATAGAATTGAAAGAATATACAAAAAATACGATCACGAATAAAAAAGAACTCAGAAAAGAGCTAGAGAGTATTAAAAGGCAGGGATTTGCGGTAGATGACGAAGAACATGATGAAGGAATAATGTGTATAGGTGCTCCCATTTTTAACAATAAAGGGGAAGTTGTTGCTTCAATCAGTATCTCAGGTCCCAAAATAAGAATGAAAGAACAAAAGTTAGAAAAATACAAAAAACTTTTAATGGATTCTGTTAAAAGAATCTCTGATAAGCTTGGAAAATAAAATGATTGCAAATTATTAGAGGTGAAAATAGATGATAAAAGATTTTCCGAAAATTGGTATTAGACCGGTAATTGATGGTAGAAGAAAAGGCATAAGAGAATCACTTGAGAGTCAAACAATGGAGCTTGCTAAAAAAGTTGCCAATTTGCTTGAAAACAAGCTGATGTATATTGATGGTTCACCTGTAAAAACATGTATTTCAGACACAACAATAGGTGGTTATGCCGAATCAGTAAAATGTGCTGAAAAATTTGAAAGAGAAAATGTTGGAGTATCATTGACGGTAACCCCTTGCTGGTGCTATGGCTCCGAGGTAATGGATGAAAATCCTCTTATTCCCAAGGCTATTTGGGGTTTTAATGGCAGTGAAAGACCCGGCGCGGTTTTTCTTGCAGCTGTTTCTGCAGCACACGATCAAAAAGGCCTACCAGCTTTTGCGATTTATGGAAAAGATGTTCAGGACTCCGATAATCTTTCTATACCCGAAGATGTAAAAACTAAAATCCTGAAATTTGCGAGAGCAGCTCTTGCTGTTGCATTCATGAGGAAAAAGGCCTATTTGTCCATTGGCTCTGTTTCAATGGGAATAGCTGGATCAATGGTAAACGAAGATTTTTTTGAGAAGTATCTTGGAATGCATGTTGAATATAGTGATATGTCCGAAATCATAAGAAGAATAGAAGAAGAAATATATGATAAAAAAGAATACAAAAAAGCGCTTGACTGGGTAAGAAGAAACTGCAAGGAAGGTATCGATATAAACTCAAAGGAAAAACAATTCATTCGTGAAGAAAAGGATAAACAATGGGAATTTATTGTAAAGATGACTATTATTATCAGAGATATGATGATAGGAAACCTTAAACTGAAAGAAATGAACTTCGGAGAAGAAGCAGAGGGACATTATGCAATAGCCTCCGGATTTCAGGGTCAGAGGCAATGGACAGATCACTTTCCCAACGGTGATTTTTCAGAAGCAATACTCAATTCTTCTTTTGATTGGAATGGTATAAGAAATCCTTTTATTGTGGCAACTGAAAATGATTCACTAAATGCGGTTTCCATGTTGTTCGGTTACTTGCTTACTAACACGCCTCAGATATTCTCAGATGTGAGAACTTATTGGAGTCCTGAAGCTGTTAGAAGAGTCACTGGAAAATCATTAGATGGCAAAGCAAAAGATGGGGTAATTCATCTAAAAAATTCAGGTTCCACAACACTGGATGGCACAGGCAAAGAAAAAGACGTAAATGGTAATTCTGTTATGAAACCCTTCTGGGAGATCACGGAAGATGAAATGGAAAAATGTCTTGAAGCAACAGAATGGTGTCCAGCAAATGTAGAATATTTTAGAGGTGGCGGTTTTTCGAGTAAATTTCTTACTGAGGGTGAAATGCCCATTACAATGTGCAGAATAAACATTGTCAAAGGATTGGGCCCCGTATTGCAGATCGCAGAAGGTTATACTGTAAAACTGGATAAAGAAGTAAATAAAATCCTCGACGAACGAACCGACCCATCATGGCCCACGACATGGTTCGCTCCCAAATTAACAGGAAAAGGAGCTTTCAAAGACGTCTACTCTGTCATGAACAACTGGGGTGCCAATCACGGTGCAATAAGTTATGGTCATATTGGGGCAGAATTAATAGCACTTGCTTCTATCTTGAGAATACCGGTTTCCATGCACAATGTAAAAGAAGACAGGATATTCAGACCAAAAACCTGGGCTGCTTTTGGCACTGAAAATTTGGAGAGCGCGGATTACAGAGCCTGTAAAGCCCTTGGACCACTATATGGAATATATTAAAAAAACTACTTAATGTATTACTGGATTAAAAAATTTACTTATTAAATAATCAGTGCGGATATGGATGATCGTCCGCACTTTTTCTAATATATTTAACAAAAAGACAGTGATAAGCTTTTAGCCTGAATAATTATTAAAAAGTGGTGAATAGAGAGCAAAATACCTTATAATTGTAGAAACTATAAGAATTGGAGTTTCTAGATGCTAAGATATCTTGTTAGATGGCTTTTGCTTACATTACCAGTTTTGTTTGGAATATCTCTTGTAGCTTTTCTCATAATCTACCTGGCACCAGTAGATTTTCTTGATCGTTTCAGGTTTATTGGAATGCCGGCAGAACAGATAGAAGCATTAGAACGCAGATTTGGACTGGATCAGACTTTTATTGTACAGTATGGTAGATGGTTGAAACAGGTTTTTTCAGGCAGTCTGGGCGTATCATGGGGTTTTGGGCAGCCTGTTACAGAAATTATCTGGATTAGAGTTGCTTTCACTTTAATGATGGGATTAACCTCGTTAATTGTTTCATGGGCAATAGCAATTCCAATGGGAATTTATGTGGCCAAACATCAATATTCTTTTAGAAGTCAAAGTTTTTCATTTTTAAGTTTTTTGGTATGTCATTACCAGAGTTTTTTCTTGCATATGTTTGGTATTATATAACTTCTTTGACTCTTTTATTACCAAGCACCGGGACAAAATCACCAACCTATATATTCATGAATTTCCCTGAAAAAGTTCTAGATAGAGCACTTCACCTGGTACCACCAATGATAATACTTGTCATTCCAAGGATAGGACCGATAATGAGAATAATGAGGGGACAATTTCTTGAAGAAATCAATAAAGATTACGTTGAATTTGCCCGGGCAAAAGGACTTTCAGAACAGGTAATAATAAGAAAGCATGTTTTAAGAAACGCTATAAATCCACTCATTACGAATTTTGGCTTTGCTTTCTCAGCCATTCTTAGTGGTTCAATTTTTGTTGAAGTTATTTTCAAATTACCCGGTTTGGGTAGTCTTGCTTATAATTCTTTCAGAATGAAGGATGTATTTCTTTCAATGGGAACTGTTCTTCTCAGCGGTGTTATGATAATCATAGGAAATCTTATTGCTGATTTCATGCTCGCTTATAACGATCCGAGAGTAAGGTATAATTTGAAAAGATAAAAAATATATTATATACTGATTGTAGCTAACTTAATAACTATAAAAAATACTACATAGAAAATTAAGCGCCATTAAAATAAGTTACTCCATAGTCAGATATGTTGTTTTTCCTATGAAAAGGAGCTTAAGAGAGGATTAACCAAATGAACAAAGGGTGGAACTGGAACAGAGTTAAAGAAGACATCTGGAACAGACCGTCAGAAGATGTTTACTATTTGCTCCACAGGTGGAAAGAAAAAGGTTATAAAAGATTTCTTGATCTTGGTTGTGGTATGGGTCGCCATTCAGTATTTTTTGCTGAAAATGGATTTCAGGTTACCGGATGCGATCTATCTGAAAGTGGGTTGAGAATACTAAAGGAGTCAGCAAAAGAGAAAAACCTTGATATTAATATCGTTAAAGGAGACATAGCAGAGCTTCCCTTTGAAAATGAGAGTTTCGATGCAATATTGTCATATCACTCCATTTATCATGTAGATTCACAGGGCATGAGTAAGGTTATTGAAGAAATTAGAAGAGTCTTGAAAAAAGGTGGAGAAATTTTTCTTACACTTCTATCAAAGCGTACCTATTCATACACCGCTTCTGACAGCGTGGTGGTTAGTGAAAATGTCAGACTAAAAAAAGAAGAGGAGGGAAATATCTTTCCTCATTATTACGTTGATTATGATGATATTAAAAGCCTTTTCAAAGAATTTGAGATTATTTCCATCAGGCAGATTGAGGATTACCTTGATGAAAAGTCAAGCTGTCGATATTTCTCATTGCTGAGAAAATAGTTCTTACTGGAGATGTTAATACTGCATAACCTTACAATAGAAAGATACATAAGTCTTAGTTTAGATCCCACAGACACTTGTTTAAGCTTCTAATGAATTATATTAAAAATTTAATGAAATAATGATTCCTAATGAAATAAAGCTATGAATTTGTAAAAATTGAGAATCGTGTAACCCGTCCGATTGTGGTGTTGCGGGTTATAATAGTTTTGGGTCTTTAGTGAAAACTCAGATCCATTTGAGTTTGTTTATAAATAGTTTCTCTCCGCCGGTTTTCGTTGTAATGGTTTTATGTTCAAGATCATGATAGGCAGTTATTTTTCTCATTGTTTTCGTACTTGATCTCATAACAATAGAATCTGTCATTGCCTGATGATGGCTGTATCTTATTCCTCTAAGGAATGAACCATCAGTTATAGCTGTAGCCGAGAAAATAACATCGTCTCCTGAAATGAGATCGTGGGTATAATATGTTTTATTTAACTCGAACCCCGCTTCTTTTACTTTAACAACTTCTTCCTTGTTTTTTGGCCAGCACTTCACCTGAATTTCTCCACCCATACATTGAAGAGC
>JBNGCV010000035.1:0-4315 GCA_049975465.1 Kosmotogaceae bacterium
CGTGTTTTTATCTCTTACCATAACCTATACCCCAGAACCCAAAACCGGTTTTTACAAGGTCTCTTCTCTCAAAGTTCTTTCGGTGGATTTTCTCCAGTAATATAATACTCAGGAATCTGACCTATATCAGGTATGTCATTTTTATGTTTTTCAATTTCTGTTAAATATTTTTCTGCTGTAATTTTCCAGGTATATTTTTCTCTGACTCTTCTTACAGATTTCTTTTGCAGCGATTCATAGTTTTCATAATCAATGAGTAAGCTTTCAAGTCCTTTTTTTATATCCTCGATGTTTTGTGGATCGACAAGCACGCCATACTTTTCTCCATTATCTCTTAGTATTTCTGAAGGGCCACCATTTTTGGTCGCTACTACAGGTAGACCACATGCCATGGCTTCGATTGGAGCAAGCCCAAATGGTTCATAGAGTGTCGTTATTGCAAAGACGGATTGCCACTCAGAAGCTACTCTATAAAGAGAAGATAATTCTTTCTGGTTTGTTATGTCAAGAAAAAACACTCTATCCTGCAGTTTTTCTTTTTTAATAAGCTCTATTAGTTGACCAAGTACCTTTCTTTCAGGTTGAGGCTTTTCTTTATAGTTTTCATAAGGATCTGTCAGACTTCTTAATACAATGATAAGATTTGTTTTTTCTTTAAGCTCCTCACTTGCAATGTACGCTTTAAGCAAACCTATGTGATTTTTTTTAGGTTCAAGTCTGCTTGATGCTACTATTAGAGGTTTCCCAATTCTTTCATGTGTACCATATTTTTTTATTGTATTTTGTATTTTATCTTTTATTTTGTTATCTATTTTCTGGGTTTGACTGTTGAAAATTTGAGTGTTTACTCCCGGAGAAATTTCAGCAAACTTACCATCATCTTTAACATCAACCCAATCCTTATACATTTCATGGGCGTATTGTTGAAATCTTTCCATTGATGTACTTACTATATTTACCGAGGAATATTTCATGGCTAATCTTTCAGCTGTGATCCTTAAAGTAAATTTGTAATCACTATTCATTTTTTCAAAACTATCATATATACTGGCCATTTTGTCCATTTTTTGTGCACCAAGAGAATGTGCAGTGAAAGAAAATGGAATCCCTGTATTTTTAGCAAAAGTAACTCCAGCAATCCCTCCATCTCCATAATGAGTGGTAACAAAATCAGGCATAACATTTATAGAATCATAATATTTTTCAATTCCGTGCGTATATTCACCTAAATATGGCCATAATTCTTCCTTTGGTAAGAAACTTATTCCACCAAAATCGATTCGAACAATGTTAATGTTATCCATATCTGGATATTTATCAAATCTTTCTTTGAATTCCGGCCAATCAGGATCGACAATTCGTCTGGTAAATATATCAATGATAATGCCTTTTTGTGCCAGCTCATATGCTACTTCCTTAACGTAAACAAGCTGGCCACCAAAATCAGGATGCATAGTCCAGTAACTATCTTCGGGGTCGAAATTTCCCTGTGGATTAAAAAAAGCTATTCGCATGCTTCTCCCTCCAATCCGTATGTTTTGACTATTTTTTCGATGTTTGGCAATGGTTTATCCTTTTCATGCTCAATTCTGTAAGCAGATACGATATTTCCAATTTTAGCTGATTCAAATATTGTCTTTCCTTTAATAAGTCCATAAAAAGTACCTGCCCAAAATGCGTCTCCTGCACCTGTTGTATCTATTACCTTTTTTGCCACGCTTTCTAATTTTTCTGTTTGATTTCCATCTGAAATGATAGAACCTTCTTTTCCCAGTGTCAAAATTACATTGTTGACACCGTGTTCATGAAATCGTTCAATTTGCTTGTCGGGGACACCTTCACCGAAAATATGATAGGCATCATCCAATGAAGGTTTAACGAGATAAAGATCCTTCAATAAATCCTGTATAAACTGTTTTCCGTTGTGTCCTCTTTCCCAAAGGATTTCTCTATAATTAGGTTCTAAGGAAACTTTCACATCTGACCTTCGTGCAATTTCTATCATTTTTAGCAGATTAGCTCTGGCTGGTTTTCTAGACAATGGCCAAGTAGTTGTGTGGAAAAACTTTGCCTTTTTTATTATTTGGTCAAAATTTTGCGGTAGTTCGAGATAATAATCGGCTTCTCTTAAAGGTAAAAATTCTGGTGAACCTTTTGATTTGCAGATCAAGACAAAAGATGTGTGATGAACTTCATCCATTTGAACATATTCAGTTTTTATTCCTTTACTCTCAAGACGTTCTTTATAAGATCTACCTAAAGGATCATTCCCTAATCGTGAAATGATTACTGGATTCATCCCAAGGTCTTTAATGTGGGAAGTGAGATTTCCTGGGGAACCACCGTAGAATTTATCAAATGATTTTGCTTCTGCTAAAGAATCACAATATTCATGCGTAATCATATCAAATAATAATTCTCCAGCAATGATGACTTTACTCATAAATTCTCCTCACAAACATGAAATTATTCATTCTATTAGTATCTTAAGAATCTTGGTATAACTTCCATTAAAATGATATTATTTTATACCTGTCTGAGATGCGCTTCTTACATATTGTCCCTGTAAAATAACGAATAAAATTAATACTGGCGCTGTCATCATAGCAGCAAAAGCCATTATGTCTCCCCAATCTCTTGGATATTGACCAAAGAATACTTGCATTGCAACTGGTAAAGGTCTTACTTCTGGTCCACGAGTTACCATCAATGGCCACAGGAAGAAACCCCATTGCATTAAGAAGTGTAATATTGCCACACTTGATAGTATAGGTTTAGATAAAGGTAGTGCTATTTTCCAATAAATTTTAAACCAGCTTGCTCCATCTATAAGAGCGGCTTCTTCAAGGGCTTTAGGGAATCCTAAAAAAAACTGATAAAAAAGAAAGATATATAAAGGGTATGCAATAAAAGGTATAATTTGCACATGATATGTGTTCAACCATCCAAATTTGTTAGTAATTAACAATAACGGGATCGCTATAGCTTCAAAAGGTATTATCATAAGCGCTACAACAAGCGTTACCAATGAACCTCGTCCTCGAAATGTGAATCTGGCTAGACCAAACGCAAACATACTGTTTACAAATACACCACATATAATAGTAGTCGATACAATAAAAACAGAATTTAAGAAGAATCTTCCAAAAGGCATTCTCTCAAAAACATCGGAAAAGTTCTTGAAGGATAATGTATCCGGAACAAAAGATTTAAGAGATCCCATTTCTTTTAGGATTTCCGTTTCATCAGGATTAAAAGCGGTGGTAAACATATAAATTAAAGGGAATAAAAAGAATATACCAAATATTATTAGTAATGAGTATCCAATTATTTTATTAACTATTTCTACTCTTTTTTTACTCCGATGTCTTGCAATGGCCATTTCATCCCACCTCTCTCTCTTCGCCAAGTATACTTCTTTGCAAAATTGATATACCTAAGACGATAAGAAAGAATACAACTGTTATTGCCGAAGCGTAACCAATGTATTGTCTTTGATAGCCTTGGTTGAAAATATGAAGAACTACAGTATATGTTGCTCCATTAGGACCACCATTAGTCATAACTTTAACCTGTGTAAATAATCTAAAGGCAAGAATTGTTGTTGAAATAATAACAAAAACAGTGGTGTTTTTTAGCTGAGGTAATGTAATCTTCCAAAATTGTTTCCATTTATTTGCACCATCAATTGTAGCAGCTTCGTAAAGAGCTACAGGAATTTCCTGTAATCCAGCCAAGAAGATTAGCATCTGAAAACCCACCCCCTGCCAGATGGACATCAACATAATTGCTGGGAAAGCCCAGTTAGGATTATTTATGAAATCTATTGGTTCCCATGCACCAAAGGTGAAAGTACTCAAAAATGAATTGAATAAACCTTCAGGATTATACAAAAATGTCCATATTACGGAAACCACTACCATTGTTGTGACAGTAGGAAGAAAATAAACTGTTCTAAAAAATCTTGTGAGTTTAAGTTTTTGATTTACTAATAGTGCTAATGCTAGCGCAAGAGCAGTTTGGATAGGAACTACTACTGCCACAAAAATAAAAATGTTTTTTAATCCTTTCCAGAACATATCATCTCTCAACATTTTTTCGTAGTTTGCAAGACCTATAAATCTCGCGGGCACTCTTGCGATAAGTCTGGTATTGGTAAATGAAAGATAAAAGGCAGAAAAAAAGGGCACTATCATGAAAACAGTTAAAAGAAGTAATCCTGGGATAAGAAAAATAATCGCATATTTTAATCCACGTTTTTTTTCATAATACATTTTTGCCACAACATCTCCCCCTTTTGTTATAAAAAGGGGGG
>JBNGCV010000035.1:4415-13353 GCA_049975465.1 Kosmotogaceae bacterium
TTTTCATAATACATTTTTGCCACAACATCTCCCCCTTTTGTTATAAAAAGGGGGGGAAGGTTCCCCCCAATATTAATAACATTTTAGTTTTCTAATCAGTAGTGTAACCAGCGTTATATTCAATGTCTTCGTCAATCTGCCTTACAGCTCTATTGAGTTGATCCCTGATATCAGAGCCATTGATTATATTGTCTAATGCTTGAGCAAAAGCTGCTGTTATGGTTGGATAAGCAGGTGTAACCGGTCTGGCAACTGCTATTGATTCAAGCTGCTGTACAAAAATATTTAGAGGACCATCTTCTCCATAAAGTTCAGACATCTCATATGCACTCTGTCTTGAAGGGACAGCTCCATTGGCATTAGTCATTTTTAGAATTTCTTCAGGTCTCAAAATAAAGCTTAGGAATTTCCAAGCAGCTTCAGGATTATCACAATTTGAAGTTATACTCCATGCCCATGAACCCATTCCAGTGGCCTGTTTAAAGAATTTAGGCGCAGGAATTAGTACAAGGTCATCGCCAAGCTCATTTGTGTACTGATTATAGACCCAGTGTCCTACCCAGGAAAGTGCTGCAGCTCCTGAAATAAATTCATTGTCTCCTGGAGGATTCTGATTTGCGAACCCTCTCTGAAATAGAGACTGGAACCATGCTGCTGCTGCAAGGGCTTCAGGTCCATTAAGTACACCTTCTGCAGACATAAAATCTGTCCTATCGATTAAATCAGCACCAAAAGCCTGGAAGAAAGGTGAAAATCCGTAAGTGTACCATTCACCTACACCATAATTTAACTTAAAGTCTAGTGCATATTTTACTTCATCAAGTTCCTGCAATTTTTTGACAATGTCCATAAATTCGATAAATGTCCATGCATCGTCTACACTTTCAGGAATTCTTGCTCCAACTTTTTCTAGGTACTTTTTATTGCCCCAGAATGCTAGACCAGAATCGAAGGTACCCAGCGCGTAAAGATGACCGTCATATGTACCTTGATCAATGATTGAAGGAAGAAAATCTTCTTTCATATCTTCAGGTACAAAATCTTCTAATGGCATAAGATAACCAGCCCACGCGTAATTAGCTATGAATGGTCCATCGAGGTCTAGTATATCTGGAAGATCACCTGCTAAAGCTGCTGAATTCACCTGATCATTGTAACTTCCTTCAGGTAGTTGTACAGCTTTGATTAATACTTCATCTTGCATCTCATTGAATCTTTTAACCTGGTCATTTAAGACATCTCTCTCTTCTCCTCTACCAGAGTGGAACCATAATGTAATTTCTACTGGATCTGCAGCAAGATATAATGAAGAGAATGCAAAAAGTATAACCAAAGTTAAAACAAGTCCAAGTTTCTTTGTCATAAAACTTACCTCCTTTTTTTATTAATCCCCAAAGGGGTTAGTAATGATTTTAAAATTCTTTTTTTTGGCCAGTTGTAGAATTCTATCTTTATTTTCTTCTGAAATATCGGAAGCTACGAGTTTTTCTTTGCCAGTCCACTCATTTATTAATACAAGTGATTTTTTAAAGTGCTTTGAGGAGCTTGCCATTATATACAAATCGTTTACAGTTTTACATATCATGCTTTTTGCTTCAGACTCTAAGAGTGTTGACGCATAGTATCCGTTTTCATCAAACCCGTTTATACCAACAAAAGCCTTGTTTATGTTGTATTTTCTAAAAAAATCACCTGCGTTTAGATCTAAAAAATTCATTGTACTTAACTGAAAAAAACCACCCATGGCAAGCATTTTTACATTGGGAAATTCTGCGACTTTATTCATTATGTATAGAGAATTCGTTACAATGGTTATGTTAATAGGAGGATTCTTAAGTAGTTCTTCTGCAAAAAACAGTGCTGTACTTCCTGCATCAATGAAAATTACATCATTCTTGTCTACAAGTCTGCTTGCAATCTTGGCAATCTCGCGTTTCTCATCTACATCAATGGCAATCTGTTCCTGAAATACAGGATCGTATCGTTGTGCACTTATGCTAACTGCGCCGCCACGTACTCTTTTGAGGAGGCCCTTTGATTCTAATTCTCTAAGATAATTTCTAATCGTGACTTCAGATACATTAAGCTCCTCAGCAAGGATAGAATTGTTAATTTTTCCATATTTTCGCAATTTTTCAATTATCGTTGCTTTTTTTTCTTCCGTAGACATAATAAGCCTCCGAAATTAGTTTATCATTCGATTAATAGCATTACCAAAAATGAATAGCAACGTTTATTCTTGATTAAGTTCAATTATTTGTGTTTAGTGAGTCTTTCGTAACTCTTATGAATAATTTCGAAATATCTTTCGAATAGTTTCGATAAATCATCTTATTATAATTAATAATAATCTATCGAAAGTTATAACGATTGGCAATGACTAAATTTTCTAATTGTTTTTATTGTTTTACCACGATAAAATATGAATAGAAAGTACTGTTAGGAGGATAAAGAAATGAAATATGATTTTGATAGTGTCATAGAAAGAAAAGGAACAAATTGTTTTAAATGGGATTTTGCGGAAGAAATTTTTGGAAAATCTGAGATATTGCCAATGTGGGTAGCTGATATGGATTTTAAATCACCTGAAGAGGTTATAAAGGCCATAGAGAAAAGAGCAAAACACGGAGTTTTCGGTTACACTGCAAGACCCAATTCATTATATGAATCAATAATAGAATGGTTAGGAAAACGATTCAACTGGGAAGTAAGAAAAGAATGGATTGTTTTTACTCCTGGAGTTGTACCTGCTATAGATCTTGCGATCCAAGCTTACACCAATTCTGGAGATGGTGTAATCATTCAGCCCCCTGTTTACAAGCCATTTTTTGGAGCTGTAGAAAACAATGACAGAAAGCTTATTAAAAACCCTCTGAAAATTAATAAAGGAAAATATAGAATTGATTTTGATGATTTGAAAAGAAAGGTAAACAGTGGAGCTAAAATGCTTATTTTATGCAGTCCGCACAACCCTGTTGGACGAGTGTGGGATAGAGATGAACTTGAAGAACTAGGTTTTATCGCAAAGAAGCATAAACTAATTGTAATATCTGATGAAATACATGCTGATATTGTTTACAGACCAAACAAACATACCCCATTTTTGAATGTAGATAATGCTTTTGATGACTTTAGCGTTGTTTGCATGGCACCCAGTAAAACATTCAATCTCGCGGGACTTGAAACCTCATTTGTGATAATTAAAAACAAATCCTTAAGAGAAGAATTTGAAAAATATATAAAGAAAAACTCACTGTGGATGACAAATATTTTCGGAATTGTTGCTGCAGAAGCAGCCTATCGTTTTGGTGAACAATGGCTTGATAGCTTATTAGACTACTTAAGTGGTAATATTAAATATATAGAGAGTTTTGTTGAACAAAGGCTTCCTGAAGTGAAATTTGATAAACCAGAAGGAACATATCTAGCATGGTTTGATTTTAGGAAGCTAGGTTTGCCAAGCAAGACATTAAAAAAGCTGTTAGTTGAAAAAGGCAGGGTAGGTTTAAATGACGGTCCTGATTTTGGAAAAGAAGGGGAAGGGTTTCAGCGATTAAATTTCGGGTGTCCCAAAATACTTCTAAAGGATGGACTTGAAAGGATTGAGAAAGCTATAGATAGTTTATAGTGTTATTCGTTAAAATTGTAATTAATAAAGCCCTGGAGGTGAAGAAATGAAAAGAACGACTATTCTAATTTTACTTGTGTTATTTTCTTCAATTTATTTTGCATTTGGTCCTGAGGTAGAATTTGGAACTACAACTCTTGGAACAGATAGTTATTTTGTATATGGACTTCATTATCCAATAGAAGAGGTGGTCCCTGGACTCGATTTGGATATCGGATTTAGCGCATATCAAACAGAAATTGCCGGTCCATTGTATTTTGGTAAACCTAATCCCTCAGCTACCCCGTCAACTAATATAATCAATGGATTAACTCTTTATGGAATACGTTTGCATAACAACGTCATGGACATAAGATATGGAGATATGGGCTTTTATTCAAAAGGTATAGGTTTGTTGTTCGATTCATATACAAAATATGACGCATATGCCTTTGATGCTAAGTTACTTTTGCTTAACCCTGGAATTTCTATTCATATACCTTTTGAAATAACTTCTTTCGTTCCTCTTGGGTATAAGAAAACTTCCTCGCTTTGGTGGGGGGGAATTTTGTGGGAATTGCCTTATAATATTCATTTTGACTCAACGTTTGTGTGGGAAAGTAATAGCTCAATAAATGAAATCAAGAATCCAACGAATGATGCTACAGACAATGAGTATAAATACCCAATTGTTGGATTAACAACGTCTGTTGATTTTCGGGCATTTGATTGGAAGCTATTTAGATTGGCTCCTTCTGTTGAATTTGCTGGTTTGTCAACAAGGAAATTTGATCATTATGGTATGTCTATAGGACTTGGTGGAAGACTTTCCATACTGGATATGATTTGGTTTAAAGGCGGAGGATTATGGCATTATAAGGATTTTATACCGGGTTACTTTGATTTTGACTACGAATATAAAAAGTTTATGATGATATACCACGATGATAAGGACATAAAGTTACCAGCTTTAAGAGCTGATAGTGATTCAGGCTTTGGCTGGTTCTTAAAAGGTCATTTTTCTCTTGGGAAATATGTTATCCTTCAGGCAAATCTTGAGTGGTATCAGCATATTTCACATTACTCACCGCTTTTAGAAGGATATTTGAGAGTGAGAATTCCTGAGGTTAATTTGGGTGACTTGAGCGCACCGGAATTTTTTATCGAGGGTAATTACTATCAAAGCAACTTTGACTATGAAAAAACTTTCTCTGAAAGTTGGACAGATGGTTTGTTTAATAAGAATACCAGGTTGAGCCTGGGAATTATTTATCCTCTGGCATTGGATACTGTCGCGCGCTTCAATATGGAGTACAATCCTGGGGCTGATGAATTCAACTATAATATAATGTTTGATACAGATTTTAAAGGACTTCCAGAAATGTAAGTTATTTAAATAGGGCTTCTAAATAATGCCTTGTTTTTTAAAAATTAAATGTGAACATAAGAAAATATTACCAGGAGGGATAAGATGTACTTCAAAAATAGTGGAGAAAAGAATACAGAACGAGTTTTAGAAATTGTTTTTAATGAGGCTAAGAAAAATAAAATCACTAAAGTAGTCCTACCATCGACCAGAGGAATAGTTGCTAAAAAGGCGTTGAATATGGTTCCTGATGGACTAGACATTGTAATCGTTACTCATTCAGTTGGTTTTAAAGAAACAGGTGGAGACGAATTTGATGATGAAGTTAGAGAGGAATACAAAAACACACGGCACAAAATCCTAACTACAACCCATTTATTCAGGGGAATAGATGGATATTTTTATAAAACAAAACAGGGAGTTTACCCTCCACAGATACTTGCAGAAGCGTTCAGATTATTTGGTGAAGGAACAAAAGTTGCTATAGAAATTGCAATAATGGCAGCAGATGCAGGACTTGTGCCTGTTAACAACTGGATTATAAGTACAGGTGGTACAGGAAAAGGATTGGATACTGCATACATTTTACAGGCTTGTAATTCTAGCGATCTTTCTAATTTTAAGTTCGGTAAACTGCTGGCAATTCCATCAGAATTTGAAGAGCATTAAACGGGAGTTGATAAATAGTGAAAGTTGTACTGATTGTACTGGATAGTGTTGGTATTGGAGAAATGCCGGATGCAGAGAAATTTGGTGATAAGGGTTCAAATACACTTGTAAATACAGCAAAATCTGTTGGTGGCCTTAAAATGCCTAATATTGCTCGTCTAGGACTCGGAAAACTTGAGGATATACCGGGAGTAGAAAATGTTAAATCTGCATTGGGAGCTTATGGAAAAATGCTTGAAAAAAGTCCTGGCAAGGATACCACTACTGGCCACTGGGAATTTATGGGTTTGATCATGGACAAGCCGTTTGACTTCTTTCCAGAAGGATTTCCACCAGAGATTATTGGACTATTTGAAAAAGAAACCGGAAGAAAAGTAATTGGAAACAAACCAGCTTCAGGGACCGAAATTATTAAAGAATTGGGACCAAAACAGGAGGAAACTGGTGATCTAATTGTTTACACTTCAGCTGACAGCGTTTTTCAAATAGCCGCACATGAGGATGTAATACCTCTGGAAGAATTATATAAGGACTGTGAAATTGCAAGAAAAATGTTAAATGAGAGTAAATATAGAGTAGCCAGGGTCATAGCAAGACCTTATATCGGAAATCATCCAGATTATACGCGGACTGCAAATCGTCATGATTATTCGCTTGCACCGGAGGGAAAACTTGCCTCTGAGTATTTAGTAGAAAATGGGATGCCTGTTTATGCTGTTGGTAAAATTAATGACATATATCTCGGACACGGAATTTCAGATTACGTAAAAACGAAGAACAATATGGATGGAGTGGATAAAACGATAGAGTACATGAAAAAGGTGGATAAAGGATTGATATTCACCAATCTGGTAGATTTCGACATGCGCTACGGTCATAGAAATAATCCTGAAGGATATGCTGAAGCACTTGAAAATTTTGATAAAAGATTACCAGAAATCATGAACAATTTGAAATCTGATGATATATTGATAATTACAGCTGATCATGGATGTGATCCCACAACACCTTCTACGGATCATTCAAGAGAAAAGGTACCTTTGCTTGTTTATGGGATGAATGTTCTGCCAGATGTGTATCTGGGAGAAAGAGATACATTTGCTGATTTGGGGCAGACAATACTTGATCTTTTTGGTTTGAAGCCGATTGAAAATGGAACCAGCTTCAAAGATAAATTATTTAAATAAGTTTAGTGGTAGTTAAAACAGGCAATCTGATAATAAACATAAATGTAGTGTCAATTGAATTTGGTGTCAAGGCAGTCTATAATGTGTAATACGGGGTCGTAGCGCAGCTGGGAGCGCGTCGCCTTCGCAAGGCGAAAGTCGTGGGTTCGAATCCCATCGACTCCACCAAAAGGAGACGAACGTCTCCTTTTTTTAATAATATGTGGATTAAATAGCATAGAACCTATTTTTCTACGTCCGTTAAATTGCTAAAGGTCTTTACTATTTCAATATATTTATCATCTCTCGGAAAACCATAGCTTGAGTTTTCAAAAAGGAAGTTGACTAAATCAAGTACTTCTCCATACTTCATTTTCTCAATAAATGCTTTAAGCAATGACATTTTAGGCTTATCATCTAATTTTTCATTAATTTTTCTTAGAATAGTTAACCCATCATATGGATAGAGTGAATTTATTTGAAGATAGTTTGCAAGGTCTTCTAATATCTTAAGGCTTGTTTTGATGGGATGCTCAGAAACAGTTCCAGAAGTATGCTCTAATTGTGGCAAAAGCAAACGATAATATTGATATTCTGGCGAAACGTTTTCCGGAGATTCTAAAGACATTATTTTCAGTGCTTTGGCTCGAAATTCAGATGATAAGCTTAAAAACATATGGAATAAAATATCCTCTTTCATGTATATACAAAAGATTTCACCCTCGAGAAAATTAAAAGCTGCCAATCTATCCAGATAACCTTCCTTCATAAATTTCGCTGCAATTTCTGGATCAAAAGTAAGCATATTTCCATAAAATTTCCGGGGCCTTATGAAAATAGCATTATATTCACCATCATATATTCGGTTCTCAATAAAGTTGGTAATTTTTGTTGCTAGGTCACCGATGGTTCCGATATCAATTATAATTATATTTCTAAAACCTCTTTCAAGAGCAAGGTTTACTGGTAAATTATTATATATACCACCATCAACAAATACTTTGCCTTTAATTTCCTCACGTTTGAATATAGGTAATCCTGCACTCGCTAATATGTAATCGATCAATTCTCCTTCTGGGATTTCATTAATATGAAGAGTTCTGGGCTTCATATCGGAAACGCAAAAAGCTACAAGCCCATAATCGATTTTTGATTGTCTGACCTTTGATTCAGAAATGACTTTATTGAGTTTCTTTCTTAATGGTTCAATATCAATACCCTGGAGTAACTGTCCGATGCCTTTTTTTAAATCTGAAAAACTGAGATTGTCTAAATGACCTTTAAATATATTTTCTAATCCGGGGGAAAGTTCCATTACATCATCATAATCAATGTTCAACCACATACTTCTGGCTTGTTCATATTCGCCAAGTACAACAGCTGCTGCATTAATAGCTCCAACCGAAGTGCCGTAAGCTCCGTTTATATCGATTTGTAGTTGTTTAAGTGGTTTGCACACACCGATTTGATAGGCTCCTTTCACTCCACCTCCAGACAAAACTAGAGCATAACTTTCATCTGAACAAAAATTAGTTATGAGAATACCAATAAAAGCAATGATTAACAGACTTCTCTTAATATTTTTCATTTTTTACCTCCAAGAGCTTGGTACTAAGGAATCAACTCAATAATGCAGCAGTTTATATATAAATTTTAGAGAAAAATATTACTTTTTTTGTTAGAATTCTTTCTTGAATAAATTTTATGTTGCTATTATCGGCGCTGGTGCTTCGGGTCTTTTTTGCTGGGGCTCTAATCAACAAGAAATTCAAAAATTAATAATTGAAAAAAACCTGATTCCTGGAAAAAAATTACTCCTAACAGGGTCAGGTAAATGTAATTTTACAAATACTGAATATCGAACCAAATTTATACAGGCTTTTGGAAATAATAGCGCATTTCTGAAATTTGGTTTAAAGGCTTTTGATAATAACAAGTGTATCGAATATTTTACCAATAAAGGACTAAAAATCACAATTGAAGATGATGGAAGAGTTTTTCCAGAATCTCAAAGAGCTTCTGATGTTGAAGTTCAATATTTGTTTTTTATTCCTTCGGTCAACTTATAAAAAATATTTAGGTTCTATCACGAAAATAGTGGGTAATTAAGCTGGAGTTAAATTAAGTTTA
>JBNGCV010000036.1:0-12995 GCA_049975465.1 Kosmotogaceae bacterium
CCGTTGTATGTTACATATTCTCTTTTTGAGGCGAGTAATCTTGGATTATCAAGTTTATTCGCAACTGCTTTACATTGCTCTGAACTTTCCACTAATACAGCACATTCGCTAATTTCTCCGGGTTCTATATCAATATGGTATAACTTCATTTTTCCACCTCCTGAAGCCTAACCATAGCATCACAGGATATTTCAATTGCTTTGTTTACGCTTTCCTTTACCTTTTCAGGATCTGGTTTTGTTGATGTCGCGAGATTTCCTGCAACCACAAGAATAGAACCTACTTTTACATGCTTTAGAGCTCCAATCACAAACAGTGTTGCAGATTCATTTTCTATGGCATATACACCCGCTTTACTCCAGATGTTAATTTTTTCCTCATAGTTTCCATGAGCCATGGGCGATTCTATATAGAATGCGTCATGGGTCCTGATTATTCCTTCGTTGAAAGGTACATCTTTTTCTTTCGCAGCGTTGGCAAGGGCACCGACTACCGAAAAATCTGCCACCGCGGGAAATCTTACATCAATGTATTCCTTTGAAGTTCCTTCTCCTCTTACAGCACCCGTTGCTATAACAATATCACCGGGCTTTAGATCGCCTGACAGAGCACCACATGTACCCACTCTTATGAAATGCTTTGCACCGGTTTCTATGAGTTCTTCAAGAATGATAGCGCTGCTTACAGCACCTATACCTGTCGGGCATACAGCCACTGGCTTTCCTGAATATTCTCCGTTGTATATTCGGTATTCTTTATTCTCAGAAATAATTTCTGAATTCTGAAAGAAGTTATTGGCGATATAATCCGCTCTATCCAGATCTCCGGGAATCAAAACAGAAGAATTAACCTGCCCTTTTCTGCATTTAATATGAGGTTGAAGCTTTTCCAAAATGAACACCACCTTTGGGTTTACATAAGAAGCTTAAAAGTTCAAGCAGTAAAATACCTAATTTTCAGTTTAAGATAGATATTACTTGCCTGGTTTCAATATCATAACCATTATAAGCTCTTTATATAAGTAATTTCTTTTCTTTTAGTAAAATTAGAAGAAATCTATTCAGAGTGTGGTCATTTTATGTTTGTCATTCACATCCTTTTAAGATTAAAGGTATTAAATGAAATAGTGCTATTCTACTTAATAGATGAGTTTATTAATCAAAAGGGGGTTACATTATGAAATCAAAGCTCTTGTTTGTATTGTTTATATTTATTGTTTCTTGTTTTGTAATGGGAGCGCAGGTTGTTGATTTAACGATGAAGTTTGATTCTTTGGTTAGTGGAACGATTAAAATTCCTCAATTCTTTGAAATAGAGAACATTGCAGTAGAAAGGTATATTAACGAAGAACAATACAGGGAAGCCAGTTATTTTGTAGATCTATTGTTTAAACAGGCCGAGGAAGACAAGAAAGAGTTTGAAAAGCAGGGCTGGGAATTCAGAAATTTTGAAGTAGCATCGGGTTACAAAATAGGACTAAATAACGATAACTGTTTGAGTTATTACGTCGATTATTATAGATTTACAGGTGGCGCTCATGGTATGACCGAAAGGAAATCATTCAACTATGATTTGCGGACAGGAGTAAGATTGAGTTTATCTGATATGTTTTCAAAGAATGTGGACTATGAAAAGTTAATACTAGAAGAGATTAATTCGGTTATCAAAAAAGAGCTGGAAGAGGACCCTCATGTATATTTTCAGGATCAACTTGATATCCTTAACTATAATAAAGGTTTCTATCTGACAGAAGGCAAACTGGTTATCTATTTTCAGCTCTATGAGATCGCCCCATACTATAAAGGTATTATCGAATTTCCCATTGACAAAAATCTATTTGGTGATGGTTTAATTTACTGAAGTTTTTATTATAGCAGTATTCTTTCTTTGCAAGGATAAACACATTCCATATTATTTTGGAGATGATTGGTATGGAAGAAAGCAAAAAGGTAGGTCAAAACAAATCGAGATTGCTGTTGATAGCAAGAATATGGTCAGGGATCGTTATCGCAATATGTTTGTTTATATTCAGTGGGTCCATCGTAGATTTATTTCGAACTGGAACAACAGATCCCAATGTAGTTGAAAATTATCCATTTATTGAAAAAATACCTCCATTTTTCAGTTTATTGAGTGCCATTGGGCTCGCGCTGGCATGGAAATGGAAACTCATTGGTGGGCTGATAGCGATTTGCTTGTGTACAGTAAACTTCGTTATTTATTTCATTCACTGGCCGTTAACTGAAAATCTCAACTACCTGATTGCTCCCTACGGAATAAACCTATTCATAATGATCCCGGGAATTATGTTTGTTGTTTTGTGGAGAAGACAAAATAGATTAGGTAGTAGTGAACGTTAGATCTATTAATAGTGCTTTTTTGTCTGCTTTTCTATATCATCCAAACTAACCATTAATAAATTTTTCTGTTGACTTAACCCCTCAAAACCTGATTTTGAGAAAAGGCAGTATTTAATGTTATCAAAATTTTTATTCAGGTCTTCTAAAAGTAACCCGGTTTTTCTCTGTAGTTTTTGTAATACCCTATTATTAGCAGGTTTATTCGACCATTTAACTTTACAAACGTAGAGATTGTTTTCTCTTGTAGCAACAATATCTATCTCTTCATCTTTTTTCCACCATCTCCCGATTTTTTCAGGTCCCAATGTTTCTTCAAGATATTGCATGGCGACTTTTTCATATGTAAAGGAAACAAATTCAGTAAATGTTTTAAATATTAAGCTTGATAAAACGTCACCCTTTTCTCTATATACAAGCTCTTTATGAGGATAAAGATATCTGAAGTAGAATCTCAGGTAATCGTCTTCTATGTAGTAAAAAGGAGTCTTTCTTGGTTTTTTAAGAGAAAAGGGCATTTCTTTTTTTAGGAGTCTTAGATCAACCAGTTTAGAGAGATATGTGCCAATTCCATTATGAGGTATTCCGGTTAAAGTAGAAATCTCATTCGGTTTTGTTCTACCACTGGCAACTACTCTCAATATATCAAAA
Source organism: Kosmotogaceae bacterium (assembly GCA_049975465.1). Taxonomy (GTDB): domain Bacteria; phylum Thermotogota; class Thermotogae; order Petrotogales; family Kosmotogaceae; genus JASMTM01. The sequence goes on from JBNGCV010000036.1 coordinate 3,009, forward strand.
TAGGAACCTGAATCTCTAGAAAATTCTTCAAGGGTTGTAAATCTTCCTTCTTCTAATAAAAATTCACCAGGACTTAGAATCTTCTCTTTTAGCCCTTTTTCGAAACTGGAGTAATTTCTGAATTCATTAAGATATAGGGGGATACCACCGGTAACAGAATAGGTCTTTATTCTTTCTTCTGTATTCATTTTGTTCAGAAAGAGAGAAGAATCAAAGTAGTTCATGGGTCTGATTAAATATTGGCCAGTTCTTCTTCCATATAGCGGACTACTTGATGAAAGAGCAATTCTTTCAATCATGCCAATAAATGAACCACAAAGTACAATTAGAACAGGTAGTTTGGAGAATTCTTTATCCCACCATTTCTGGAATATTGACATAAAAGAATCATCTTTTTGAGGGATGTATTGGAATTCATCAAAAATAATCGCCTGTTTTCCTTTCATCTTTTTTATTGCGTTGGCTAGAAGTTGAAAAAATTCATCCCAGCTTGATATGGTTAATCCATAAGGAAGATTAAGAATTTCTTTTAATGGCTCTACAAAACTGTTCATTAAGTGATTGGGATTAGAAAGGTCAGCTGTGAAGAAAACGGGTGAATCAAAAGAGTTTTCCAGAAGGAAAGTCTTTCCCACCCTTCTTCTTCCATAAATCACCAATAGTTCTGATTTATCTGAATTCATCTTTTTGGTAATAAATGTTCGTTCCATTGTTCTATTGATCACAATAAATCACCTTATAAATTTGAATTTACTAAATATAAATTTACTAAATGTATATTCAATAAATTTACATTTATAATATACCATATAAAATGGTCTATTTAAAGTGCTATGATTTTTATGGAGCTTAATTATTCAAATACAGGATCATTTATGACTAAAAGAAAATTTATTGATTCTGAAAAATTGAAGCTAATTGAAGAACTTTTAAAGAAGCCGATCACAAAACTTCAGTGATTTGGGCCTGTGAGTGTGCTGAGCATGTGCTTGTTTATTTCGAAGAAAAACAGCCAGATGACAATCGTCCTCGGAAAGCAATCGAGGCTGGTCGTCTATGGATAGGGGGTCAAATTACTGTGAGCCAGGCACGAAAAGCAGCTTTTGAAGCGCACGCAGCAGCCAGAGATGTAGATAATGATGATGAGAGCGCTATCTTCGCTGCCCGTTCAGCTGCTCATGCCGCTGCAACTGTTCATGTTAAAAAACACGCCATGGTTGCTTCAACATACGCCACTAAAGCTGTCTATTTTTATAATTATCCTGTTGGGTCTTCTGCTAATGCAGATAAAGAAAGAGATTGGCAATACAAGTTACTGGTTAAAATGATGGATAAGTGAATTACTACAGCAAAAAAGAGCAAACCATATAAGGTTTGCCCTATAATCTATATAACAGAGGTGAGAAGTGTCAGCTTTACTCTATGTTATCTAAAGCTTTTTTCAATCCGGGTATTTTTTCTTTTCCGCTTAATATTTGGATGCTGGAATTTTTGAAATCTTCACCTATGGGTTCGTATGAACCTCCAAGAAACTTGGCTAAGAATGCTTCTGCCAGTGCAAAGAATGAAAGACGATTTTCCGGTCTGGCAAAACCATGGCCTTCATCAGGATAAAGTACATAGGTAACGGGGATATTCTTTTCTTTCATTACCTCAGCAATCTGATCTGATTCAGCTTTTTTGACTCTTGGATCATTTGCACCCTGACCAATTAATAAAGGTACTTTAATATTATCCACATAATTGAGAGGAGAATGCTTTTTGAGGAGCTCTTTTCCTTCTTTGGTTCGTGGATCGCCAACACGTTGAGCCAGCATTTCAAACATGGGTTTCCAGTAGGGTGGGAGTGAGTCCATGAATGTTTCCAGATTGGAGGGACCAACAAGGTCTACCCCACACTTGTAAAGTTCAGGAAAGAACGTCAGACCAGCAAGTGTTGAATAACCACCAAAACTGCCTCCCATTATTGCCACTTTTTCAGAGTCAGCGATGCCATTATTTATTGCCCATTTCACAGTATCTGCCTGATCCTGAATAATTTTTCCGCCCCATTCACGATCTCCAGCGTTGATGAATGATTTACCAAAACCAGTTGAAGATCTGAAATTGACAGAAATTACAGCGTAGCCTCTATTAGCCAGCCACTGATGGAAATGATCATAACCCCAGTAATCTCTTCCCCATGGACCACCATGGGGTAACAGCACTGTTGGGACTGGTTTATCTGGAATTCCTTTGCCATCACTATCACTTGATAAAGGCAATGTATAGTAAATTACCAGATCAAGACCGTCCTGGGTTTTTATTGTTTCTGAGTACATCTTTGCTAATGGTTGATTCTCCAGTGCTTCTCTGTCAGCAAATAAGAAAGTTGAACCTTTAGTTTCACAATCGTAAATATAATAGTTTATAGGTCCATCATCTACATTATCAGAGATGACCCAGTATCTATTGTCAAGTGACTGACTTTCAATATTAAAATCTCCCTTTGTAAATGTTTTTATTTTTTCAAAATCATCATTAAAATTTTCATCGAGAATCTTCCATTCTTTTCGTGCATAAGTAAATGAAGCAGCTAAAGGATATTTTTCAGTTGGGTGAATAAGAACATCATCTATGTCTGCTCTGGAATGCTCTGCCATCACTGTTCTTGATTTATCAGCTAAACTGCATTTTACCAGTGCTGATGTGTCACTATCCCTGCTGTCTCTTAAGAATGCGTATTTACCATCTTTGCTTATTGATATGCATTCGGTAGTCAACTGATCTTCTTCACTTATGGTTTCCCAGTGTTCCCATTGTCCGTCATTTAAAGGTTTCATAATTTTTATTCCTTCAGGAATCGGTTGATAGCCAAAAACCAAGTTGTAATCGTCATCAAGTTCAAAATCAGCAAATGCTTCATTTTCAAAAACGAGTTCAAGTTTTCCTGTTTCAATATTGAGATTGTAGACATCATGCCATTTAGGATCCCTTCTATTGATTGCGACGATAATGTTTTTTGGAAATTTTGGGCTTGATTTTAATATTCTGGCCTGAATATTTTTAAAGGGAGTCAGATCATGTGTTTTCCCGTTTCTAATATTGACAGTGAAGAGATGCCAGTTTTCATCTCCATCTTTGTCCTGGATGTAGAATAGATATTGATTTGTACTGGCCCATTCGTAAAAGCGGATTCCTCTTTTCCTGTCATCTGTTATCGGTCTTGCATCATCAGGGTTTTCTATTGGTGCTATCCATATATTGAGTACACCATCTTTTGGCGCCAAAAAGGCAATATGTTTACCGTCTGGACTAATTGATGGTGAAGCTTTATCGGGGTTTCCGAAAATCACTTTTCTTGGAATTATAGGAACTTCGGCCATTTAACCACTCCTTTCATTTATTAGCAATTTTTAGAAAGAAAATTTACTTTGTTTATACAATTATATTAGTTTCTGATCAGAATAGAAAAAACGCTTATGATGGATTATCAGCAAGTGTATAGGAACTCACAGGAGTTTCTTTATTTTTCTGACGCTATTATCTATAAATGGTTCATAATAGAAATTTTGAATGTTATATACTTTGAAAGAAAAAATCCTGAAAAATGAATTTTATCAATCATTTTTATGTTCTTAATCAATAAGGAGAAAGAAGTCTATGAAATTTCATTATCTGAAGCCTGCTTTGATCATCTCCGGGGATTATATTTTATTAGCTCGAGAGATTGGTGCAGATAACACATTTTTACCAGGAGGTCACGTTGAACTGGGTGAATCTGCTGAGAAGGCCCTTATTCGTGAAATAGAAGAAGAAACAGGGGATAGGCCAGAATAATCGGCTTTTTAGGAGCTGTTGAAGCCACATGGAAAAGGAATAAAGTGCTTAATTCAGAATTGGACCTTATATTTAACGTTAGGTTGTCCAATGCAAAATACGATTATCCAGTATCTTCAAAGGAGAACCATCCTGAGTTTATCTGGGTAAAAAGATCAGAAGTAAAATACTGTAATCTTCTTCCTGAGCCAATGGTTAACCTCATTAACACTAATCTAAACAAAATAAATGCTTTTTGGGGAACGAGAATTGAAACATAGATATGGGTGCACTGTAAAATCAGATATTAAACGAAAATATTTTAGTCTGCATCAGAATATTAAATGGTTTTCTAAAATTATATTGATCCAAAGGATTTTCTGAAATGCAATCCATATATAGAGAGTTCAATAGACAGAGGAAAAAGTCTGGGCCGCTTAAAAAGTGTCCAAAAAATGAATTTCCAGTAATCCTTTCTTCCTCCTTTTTCTTTTATTCCCGAAATCCACATAGACTTTATCAGAGCTACAACATGTTCGAACTTCAAACTAAGACCTTTTGGTACTTTTGGATTATAGTTTTTGAGGAATGTCTTTGCTCTTTTGTAGAAGTTTTTGGGTGAGTAGATGCTTTTCACTATTTTTTTGTAACCATTTATAAGGGTGTCATAATTCATTTTCGGTATGAAATTTGTGGACATTGTTGTGTTGTTTCCTGAAAATTTAGATAATAGTCGATTTTCTTTCTTGAGACGATTATAAAGTTTAGTTCCTGGAGGTGCAGTTAGTATCCCTACCATTGCGGTTACTATTCCGCTGTTCTGGATAAAATCGATGAGATTGTCAAATATTGATGGAGTATCGTTATCGAACCCTACGATGAAACCACCAAATACCTGGAATCCGTAACTCTGAAGCGTCTTCACTGAAGATAATATGTCACGATTTTGATTCTGCATCTTGCCACATTCAACAAGACTATCTTCATTTGTGGTTTCGATACCCACGAACAACGATGTAAACCCAGCTTCACTCATCTGCTCCATCAACTGTTCGTCGTCAGTTAAATCTATTGAGACCTCAGTAATAAATGAGAAAGGTTCATTCCTATCTTTTACCCACTTAATAACTTTCGGTAGTATATCGTTTTTCAATTTGTGTTTATTACCTATGAAGTTATCATCTACCAAAAAAACTGAGCCCCGCCATCCTTTTTTATAAAGTGCGTCTAACTCTGCGATAACCTGCTCAGAGCTTTTTGTTCTTGGAATCCTTCCATTGAGCAGGACTATGTCACAAAATTCGCAATCATAAGGGCACCCACGCGAATACTGAATACTCATTGTCGAATAATCTTTCATATTGATAAGTTCCCATGCAGGAACCAGTGTCTCTGTGATAGTTGGATATTCATGAGAAGTATAAATAGGCTTCGGATTACCTTCCTTTAGATCATTAAGAAATGATTTGAGTGTTGCTTCAGATTCATTTAGTACGAAATGATCGACTCCTTTAAATTCTTCATAAGCGGTTGTAAATAATGGCCCTCCCGCTACAACCTTTGTATTATTGCCTTTACATCTCTCAATTACCTCGTTTGCTGAATCACGTTGTACATCCATTGCACTAAGAAAAACATAATCTGCCCACTGGATATCTTTATTTTTTAAGCTCTTTACATTCATATCAATAAGCTTTAGGTTCCATTCATCAGGAAGCATTGATGCAACTGTTAGCAAACCAAGAGGGGGATAAGCAGCTTTTTTGGAGATAAATTTCAGTGCATGTTTAAAACTCCAGAACGTTTCAGGATATTTTGGATAAACAAGTAGAATATTCATTTTTTCTCACTTTCCTTTCATACTAAGCATAATCTAATGGATCTGTATCATCTCATTATTACTATGACATATTTTTTTGTTCTTTCGTTGAAATAATTAGAGTTCAATAGCTTATTGTTTCAGTAATCATTTCAAGAAGATGTTAATTTAAGTAATAATAAGTATTCAATCAACCTAATTTTAGCATGAGCAGAAAGGTTAAATTTCTGGAAAAGATTTATATTTTGCAACTAGTAAAGCAATAACTCTGACCTAATATAGTAGCCCTATCAAATATAGTGGAATGTTTTGTCCACGGCCGGTTTCAATATCATCATTTAAAACATAACCATTTTCCAAATCTTTTATTTGTTTTGTGTCTTTCTTTTTTCCACCTATTTCAAAAATTATAAATTGTCCGTTTTTTCTTATTGCGAAATCTCCAGCATCCGGTACTGTAATAATTTGTTGAACTAACTGGCTCACGAAGAAAGATTCTCGGATAGTTCCAAGATGTGTTTCTAAGCTCCATGTAGGTTGGTTTAATGCATAGTAAATGTTCGGATTGTTCAGAAAAACTTTAGCACCGCTTCTAAGATATTTATGACCAATCTTTTCAGGTGGTATTCGGTTGATAAGAAGAACTCGTTCCATTAAATCAAGATAATTATACAGGGTTGGTTTAGTTATATTTAGCGATCGACATAACTTCTCAGGTGAAATCCTGGGAACCTTACTTGTTGCCAGAAAAGCGATTAGTCTTTTTATTGTTGCTGCTCCCTCGGGTTTGATATCGCTAACTCCTAAAATATCATCGTAGATTATTTTATCCAGCGTACTGAGAAGCCTATCATAGTAATTACCTTCAATAAAGTATGGATAAGCGCCCTCTTTAAGATATTCAGAAAAGAGTTTTAGTGGTTCATAATGAATCAATGATTTAGCGATCCTTACGTGACTTTTTAACAACTCGTCCATATTAACAGGCTCAAGAATCTCTGCGGTTTTGATCTGAATGTATTCTCTTAATGAAAGGATATTTAGATTGTATATGAGTGCTCTACGAGAAAGATCTGCTTTTCCTTTGATTATTTCCATGGAAGAACTTCCAGTAAAAATAATTTTTTTGTTTGGGAAAGAATCATATAGTGCCTTTAGTTCCAATGACCATCCCGGATATCTATGGGATTCATCAACAACAAGAAGTTTCCCTCCGTGTTTGAAAAATGTATCTCCAATATTGTAAATACCATCGTTTAGTACGAGAGGATTGTCAGCTGAAATATATAGATATTCCGAATTTGAAACATCCATATCTGCTAATTTTTGTAGTAATAATGTTGTTTTACCTACACCTCTATAACCAGTTAATCCTATCATTCTGGCTTTCCAGTCGATTTTGGAATAAAGATAGCGTCTAAACTTCATTGATACTGAATCCATCAAACGATCTTGAATTTCGAAATATGCATCAAGCTTGATCATTTCTTTCACCTCTATAGTAAATTGCACTTTACTTTAATTATATTATTAGTATATCATACTTTACGATTATATAAAAAATAGTAAAACCAAGTTTACTATCTATATTCAGGCTTTAGTTGTTTTTTATAATGTATAATTTTTATCAAACACTAATCAACCAGGAGGTGGATTATGAGCAATAGGGAGTATCCCAATGAAACGCTGAAGCTGCTTAATGAAAGAGCCAGTTTGAGGAGTTTTTCTGATAAAGAGATTACAGAGGAAACACTCAATCAAATACTTGAAGCCGGTATCCATGCTGCCAGTGGTGGAAATCTTCAACCCTTTTCCATAATAAAAATCAGAGATAAAAAGAAAATGGAAAAACTGGTGGAACTGGGTAATCAGGCATTTATTAAAACAGCGCAGGTCAATCTTCTTTTCTGCATTGATTATTATAGATTAAGAAGAATTGCAGAGATAGAGAAAGCCCCCTTTACTGCAACAAGTTCATTTTCTCATTTTTGGATTGCACTTGAAGATACCGTGATAGCTGCTCAAACAGTGTGTACTGCTGCTGATTCTCTCGGTTTGGGGTCAGTTTATATTGGAACGATATTCACAGAACCAGAGACACTTAGAAGCTGCAAAGAATTATTTGAGCTTCCTGAAGAGGTATTGCCTGTTGTGCTGGTAACAATGGGTTATCCAAAAGTCAAACCGCATATTAGAAAAAAATTTGATATAAATACACTGGTACATGATGAGAAATATCGCATACCGACTGACGAAGAACTAAAGGATGCAGTCAAAAGAAAGTATGGTGATCAAAGATTTGAAGTATCAGAGATAGATGAACGAGTAGAAACGATTAGGGAAGTATGTGAAAAAGCTCATGGTGAAGAATTTGCTGATGAGGTCGTTCAGGAAATAAAGAAAAATGGTTACATTTCAATGTTTCAATATATATTTGGACTCCATTACAGGGCCGATATGATGCCTGAAGTGAATGAAGATCTAATTAAACTGATTAAAGAATACGGATTTGATGTGTTTTCTTAAAAAACATAGGATGTTCAGTACGAAAATTGCAAAGTTAAGATGTAAAATTTTCTGTACTGCTCATTGGATAAAAGAAGAATTACTTCGAGAGGTTTTTAGCTCGGATATGTAATAAGAACTGAATTTCATATGAAATAGGGAAGAAGGTTTTTTATATGAGTTTTGACTTTGAGCAGACAATTACTGTACTTAAGAAGCTTTACAGCTATATGAGCGATGAAGATTTTAGAATGAAATTTTGGTTTGATTTTCCTGCAATACCAGTTGCTTTATATGATGACGAAAAGGTTTTTATTGCAGGTTATCCTCGAAAGCTTGATGGTTTCAAAAAACATAATGGTGTACTTGTTGGTAAAAAAGACAACAGATTTTATGGAAATACAGCTATTGAACTCGAGGGTGAACAGGTGGCAATTTGGAATTTGACAACAACTGATCCTTCAGTTTCTTTTGGGAAATTACTCTCACTTATTTTTCATGAAGCTTTCCATGGTTATCAAAAGATAAGGGGAGAAAAGCGCTGGGCAAATGAACTTCAGATTCTGGAGTATCCTTTTACTGAACAAAATTTAGCAATGAGATTTCTTGAAAGGCGAAAATTGTTGAATGTTGTGTTTTCCAGTTCAGAAAAAGAATTTAGGGAAAATCTTTCGAGATTTGTCAACTTAAGAGAAAGTAGAAGAGAGCTTATCGGTGACAGCATTAATTATGAACTCGCTCAGGAAAGTATTGAGGCGGTCGCTATTTATGTAGAAACAAAAGTTTATAGTCAATATGAATCCCTTCCTCTTAAGTATGTGATTGCTTTACAGGGAAAAAACATGGGTGAACTTGACCTCAATCCTGGAGGGCTAAGACTCAGTTGTTATGCACCGGGTATGTGTATCGCTTTTATCCTTGACAGAATTGATAATCACTGGCAGGAAAAATATATGAATTCAGAAAAGTATATCTACGGCTTTGTGAGAGAATTAGCAGATATAGCGACAAGTAAGTCCCATTCTGAAGAGATACCTCATGATGTTATAGAACGTTCGAGAAACATTTTAGAACACTACAAAAAGTTTATAGATGAAAAGTTCAGTGAATTTGAAAGCTCAGATGGTTACAAAATAATTCTCAAAGGAAATTTCCCACTTATGGGAATGGACCCAATGAACATAATATGGAAGGATCAGTATATTCTGAATGAACACTTTTTTGCCACAGAATTCAACAATACCAGAATACTTATAAGACAACAAAATAGAGTAAAAAGAATTGGCAAAGAATATCGATTTAATGAAATTACCTTCTTCTCTAATGAAAAACCATTCAAAAAAGGTAAAAAAGTTGTGATCCCCGGAGTGGGAACTGTTGAAGCAGAGCTAAAAGAAAACCATTATGGATATCACATCTACGAAACTTCTGAAGAAACAGATGTTGGATAATAGAAATTTTGAAATTAAAAAAGCTCGATCATCAAGAAAAACCCTCTCAAAGAGAGCAATAAATACTCTAAAACCCACTTTAATAAAGGCTTTTAAAAATCCCCACTTGAGGGAAGTCCTACGAAGCAGGGGGGAGTGTTATCCGCCGCAGGCGCAAATACGTGTGTTTCCCAACGTGCATATCAGTTGTGCTTTTCGCTCCTGTCGGTTCACGGCAAACGGTCAACGGTTCACGTGTTTTACATGGTGTTTATGTTCCAGTCGATGGACGAAGCAAGTTGCAAGACGAGCGTTGGACGAAACGTCAGTGATGGACGATGGACATGTTCTATTATCTAACACTCGGCTTCTAGTATTTTGCGATCCGTCCCCTGGTTCTTGGACAAAAACAGACCAACACTAACGATTTACACA
>JBNGCV010000037.1:0-12319 GCA_049975465.1 Kosmotogaceae bacterium
TAAATGTTACACGAAGAATAGGCTCAGCGATTACCTCTACCAGATCATGGAACGAAAGATTTTCTGCCTGGAAGAATTCTGTTTATCAATGGGTTGACGATTCCAATAGAATGCATCTTCTTTTTGGAACTGGAATAGGGACATTTCAGCTATATCATTTATTGTATTCACCCGATGTAATTCAGTCAAATCCAAGTTATATGTCTGTCTGGAATAATTTTAAGAGAACTCATAATGACTTTCTGCAGGTTCTGGGAGAAACAGGGTTAATAGGTTTCATCTTTATTGTACTTTTTATGGTATTTCTTGTTGCAAGATACTTCAGAGTGCTTTTTGGATTGACAAATCGAACGGATTTACTTATGTATGGCGCAATGGGAGCAGGAATTTTTTCGTTATCTGTTCACACAATGTTTGAATTTCCACTTCACATGCAGCCAAATCTAATGGCTGGAGTATTTATTTTGGCCATTGCAACCGGTTCATATTTCAATAAAGAAATGAAACCAATCAATATCAAAAGATCATTGATTCTTATAGTGCTTCTCGTTCTTTTTATACCTTCAATCTTTCTTAAATTTACTGCATATCTTGGTGAAGGTTATTTTAGAAAGGCTCAGGAAGCACAGCAATATTACTATGCTTACTACCAAGAAAGCATGAAAGTTGATGTAGATCAAATAAAGCAATTACAATCTGAGCTGGAGAATTTTGAAGGGCAATTCGATTACTTGAAGAATCTACCGAACTACGTGGCAGTCAAAAGTTCTACACTAAAGCAAAAATACCCAAACCTTTCAGAACGGGATTTCATAGCTACAGCAGAAAAAGAAAGGCAGAGAGAAATACGTGAGATCTCTGAGAACCTTGAGAAAAATCTCGAACAGTACAATTATTTACGTGAAAAATCTGATCAGTACTTCAATGATGCAGTTTCTCTATTTAAAACCTCAACAGCGGTATACCCTGTTTTTGGTAAGCCATTATGGTATCTTGGTGGACTTGGAACAAAACCACAGATACTTGAGAGAAACCTGACTGCAAGTGATATTGTTACTATACAAACAGCAGAAGATAAACAAGGTAGTTTTACTTCATTTATTCAGAATGAATTTGATGGAAATCTGGAAATAATTCCTCTTCCTGAAAAAACTATAAGAACAGCACCGTTCAAAGAATTTATAAATGAGAATGAAGAGAATATAGATCAAGAAGTGATCAATCTTCTTTACTTAAGATATCTTTCACAAATACAGATGCTACAAAATGCTGTTGATTATTATGAATCTTCGATGATTTTCTTCAGCGAAAGGCAGACACCAAGGCTGATTGGAAGGATTTTCAGTACACTAACACCAAAAATGGATCAGTATATCAACTATTTGAATCAAAGAAAAAGCATTATTGAGCAGGATTTCGACAAGGTTGATGAATTCATTGAAATAGCAATCAATTACAGAGAATATTGTAAAGAACAGTCACTGTATTGGTATGACTTAGGGATAACTTTACTTCCAGGTACCTGGAACAGATACAATGATTGGAAGGATATTTATAAAGAGTATATGCAATCAATTGTACAGGTAGTTAAGGGAACAGACGAAGAAGGAGACAGGCTGTTAGATGTAGCTCGGAAACATGTTTGGGCAGTCAATGGAATGATCGAAGGCAATGTCATAGGTGTACCAATAGATACCTTAACTTATTGTTACGATTATGCTAATTCTGTTTATTCAGATTCTTTATCCAAACGAAAAGAATTCCTTGAGAAGATCGTTGACATTTACCATTCTACCTATTTATTGATGATTGAAAATCTGTCAGAGTATGAGGGTAAAGACGTAGCAAATGGAATGAAAACTTTTATATCAAAATATGAACAAATTGAAACCCAATTGAAAGAATAATAGCCTTTTCTTCGGAATACTTTTGTATAACCAACAAATGAAAAATGGTATAATATACATTGGATATTGAGCGAATCATAATGATTCGCCCGTTTCAAATATTTATTTTAATTTAACTGTAGTTTTGGATGTTAAATTGCAGATAGTAAATTAGTTTAAAATCGCTACGGAGGTCTATCATGAAAACTTATTACGTTACTACTCCTATATACTACATAAACTCAGAACCTCATATCGGTTCAGCTTACACAACAATCGTAGCTGATGTTATAGCCAGATACAAAAGAATGGCAGGGTATGATGTATTTTTTCTAACAGGAACCGACGAACACGGTCAGAAAGTTCTTCAAGCTGCCAGAGAAAACAATGAAGACACGAAAACATTTACCGATAGGCTTGCAAAACAGTTTGAAGAGTTATGGAAGGATCTCAAGCTCACAAATGATGATTTCATAAGAACAACTGATGAAAGGCATATGGAAACAGTGAAGTATTTCATTTCCAAAATGAAAGAAAATGGTGATTTATACAAGGGTAAATATGAAGGCTGGTACTGTGTACCCTGCGAAACATTTTGGCCTGAGGAAGAGCTTGATGAAAGTAAAAAATGTCCAGAATGTGGAAGAGAAGTAAAATGGATCAGTGAGGAGAACTATTTTTTTAGGCTTTCAAAATACAACGACAAACTTTTGGAGCACTTCGAAGAACATCCTGAATTCGTGCAACCAGATTTTAGAAGAAATGAGATGTTGAGGATACTTGAAGATGGATTGAGAGACTTAAGTATTACTAGGACTTCATTCAGTTGGGGTGTAGAAATGCCTGATGATCCAGAACACGTTGTTTATGTATGGGTAGATGCGCTAATAAACTATATCAGCGCACTGAATTATCCTGAGGATATGGAAAAATTCGAGCGGTACTGGCCTGCTGATCTACACTTGATCGGTAAAGAGATTAACAGATTTCATTCTCTTATCTGGCCTGCGATGCTTATGTCAGTGGGTTTGCCTTTACCAAGGAAAGTGTATGCCCACGGATGGTTAACGGTGAACGGCCAAAAAATTTCAAAGTCTCTTGGGAATGCGGTTGATCCGCGTACATTTGTCAAAGCATATGGTAATGACGCCATAAGATACTATCTCCTAAAGGATATCCAGTTTGGTAGAGATGGAGATTTTTCAGAGAAAAAGCTTGTTGAAAGGATAAATGCGGATCTAGCTAATGATCTGGGAAATCTATTACATAGAACGGTTGCGATGATTTTTAAGTTCAGTGAAGGTTTAATCCCTGAACCTGACAAAGAGTTGTTTGAACCAGACAAGAGACTTATTGATTTAAGTGAAGAGACGGTTAAAAATTATAGAAAAAGCATGGATGATCTTGTGTTTACGGGATCATTAGAAAGAATATGGGAACTCATAAGGTTTGGAAATAAATATATCGACCTTACTGAGCCCTGGAAATTGGGGAAGGATCCTTCAAAGAAGGACAGATTAAATACGGTTTTGTACAGATTATCAGATACTTTGAGACTTGTTGCAATTATGATTGCTCCTGTGATGCCAGATACTTCAAAAAGTATTTTTATGCGGTTGGGTCTTGATTTTGTAGAAAACTTTGATTATCTGAAAGTAAATGAACTTGAAAGTGGGATAAATGTAAAAAGCGGAGAACCGTTGTTCCCCAGAATTGATATTTCGGAACATAAATGGGTTGGTCCAGCATTATCAGAGGAGGAGATAAAAGTGAATTCTGAAGATAAAGAGAAAAAGGAAAATGAAGTGAGTGATGAAATAAATATCGAAGATTTTTCAAAGGTTGAACTTGTTGTAGGAAAAATCATTGAGGCGGAGAAGATAGAAAAATCCAATAAGTTGATAAAAATTATTGTTGATCTTGGTGAAAAAGGTAAAAGGCAGGTTGTTGCTGGTATAGCAAAACACTACGATGAAAACGATCTAATAGGAAAAAAGGTTGTTGTAGTAACCAATTTGAAGCCCGTTAAATTAATGGGTGAAGAGTCAAGAGGTATGGTACTAGCTGCTAGGGATGATTCTCAGCTTTCATTGCTAACTCTTGATAAAGATGCTTCACCTGGTTCCAAGATTTCTTAATTTGAGTTTTTCAGAGTAGGGAGGTTCAACTTTGGCTGAAGAAATTATCTCGAGATCCATTAATGATGAAATGATAGATTCCTACATGCTCTATTCAATGAGTGTCATTGTCGGTAGAGCAATTCCTGATGTTAGAGATGGTTTAAAACCCGTTCAAAGAAGGATTCTTTATGGGATGCTTCAGCTTGGTTTGAGGCATAACACAACTTACAAAAAGAGCGCTAGAATCGTTGGAGAGGTAATGGGTAAATATCATCCCCATGGAGATCTTGCCATATATGATACTCTTGTAAGAATGGCTCAGCCATTTACTATGAGATATCCATTGGTTCAGGGTCAGGGAAACTTTGGTTCGATTGATAGAGATCCTCCTGCAGCTATGCGTTATACAGAGGCCAGGATGCATAACCTTGCAGAAGAGATGCTTGAGGACATAGATAAGAATACTGTAAGGTTTACACCAAATTTTGATGGTTCACTTGATGAACCGGAGGTTCTACCATCAAAAATACCTAATTTGTTGATGAATGGCGCGTCGGGGATTGCCGTTGGTATGATGACAAGCATTCCGCCGCACAACTTAAATGAATTGTTGAAAGCTACGATTAGTTTGATTGACAATCCTGAAGCAGATAGCAAAGAATTGATGAGATATGTCAAGGGTCCTGATTTCCCCACTGGTGGAACAATAGTTGGTAGAGACGGGATAAGAGATGCCTACACCACTGGCAAGGGAAGAATCACTGTTCGTGGTGAAGCTGAGATCAAAGAAGAAAAAGGCCAAACAAAAATAGTGATAACAGAGATTCCCTACGCCGTTTCTAAAACAGATCTGATCCAACAAATTGCTCACGCAGCACAAAATGTCCGTGATGTTCAGATAAGAAATATAAGAGATGAATCAGATAAAAAAGGATTGAGAGTTGTTTTAGAACTTAAGAGAGATGCAAATCCAAATGTTGTACTAAATCTGCTCTATAAACATACATATTTGCAGAATGTGTTTGGAGTTCAAATGCTGGTCATCGATGAAAAAAAGCGACCAAGAATGATGACCTTAAAAGAAATATTAAAATCATTTATAAAGCATCGATATGAAATAGTAACGAAAAGGACAGAAACCTATCTTGAGCAAGCCTCGAAAAGAGCCCATATTGTAGAAGGTTTGACGCGTGCTAACCGCTCAATAGATACAGTTGTTGATATTATTAGAAATGCGAAGGATACAAAAGAGGCAGCCAAGAATTTAATAGAAACCCTTGAGGTATCTGAAGAGCAAGCAAAGGCCATTCTTGACATGAGATTGGGTAGATTAACTTCAATGGAGGTAGACAAGTTACTTGCTGAATATAAGGATCTGGTTGGTAAAATAAAAGAATATCGAAAGATACTTTCAGAACCTCAGGAGATCTACAGAGTTATAAAAGAAGAACTTAAGGAAATTGAGAAAAAGTATGGGGATAAGAGGCTTACCAGGATAAGTGATGATGACAACACTGATTTTAATGTAGCTGATGTTATCCCTGATGATGAAATTTTAGTAGCAGTTACCAATAAAGGTTATATTAAAGCCACGCCTCTTAATGGATACAAAATGCAAAATAGAGGTGGCAAAGGCGTCAGAGGAATAAAGACTTCTCAGGACGACTTCGTCACGAACATATTGAGTTCTACGAGGTTAAGCAAAACAGTAATTATTACTTCAAAGGGGAAAGCCTATCAGATTAATAATTACGAGCTTAACTATACATCGAGAGATTCCAAAGGAAGACTGCTTTACAATCATGTAAAAATGGAACCTGATGAGGAAGTACAGGCAGTTCTTTCCGCAAAGAGCGAAGAAATTGAGGACAAATTCCTTGTTATAACCACTCGATTTGGAAAGATTAAACGTACAGCTTTTGATCAATTTGTCAATTCGAGAATATCTGGTATTAAGGCAATTGAACTGCAGGAAGGGGATCGTGTAGTAGATTCGGAAATTTCTTCCTCTGAAGATGATACCGTTATAATCTCTACAAAAAAAGGTATGGTTATAAGATTCCCCATGTCACAGGTAAGACCCATGGGAAGGACAGCTATGGGCGTTATCGGTATTAAGCTTAGAGAAGGTGACGAAGTGGTTGCTGCGAGTTTCGTTTCGCCTGATGACGAAAGAACGCTTCTCACCGCAACAGAAAATGGTGTTGGAAAACGAACGTATTTAAAGGAATACAGGGTTCAAAATAGAGCTGGCTACGGTTTGAAGAATTTGTATGGCACAGATAGCATTGGGGAAGTTGTTAGAGCGCTGGTAGTAGATGATGATGATGAAGTGATTCTGATGACCCATTCATCTCAATCGATAAGAATACCCGTGAAGAGCATTAGAATTACAGGCAGAATCACAAAAGGTGTTAAAGTTGTTAATTTGTCGGAAGAAGACGTGGTCACCAGCGTGGCCAGGGTTGAAGAGGACTGATCAAAAAATCCCCATGGAGGTGACCTATGAAACTTACGGAAAGGCAAAAAGAAATACTTAATTATGTGGAAAGTTATATTAAGCTAAATGCTTATCCACCTAGCATACGAGACATCGGTCAATATTTCAGCATTTCGTCACCCCGGGGAGTTGCGAAACATCTTGAAGCTCTTGAGAAAAAAGGATTCATTGAAAGAACCGGTGTGTCCCGTGGAATAAGAATAATCAAAAATGCTGATGGTACAGAATACGATCCTGCCCAGGATGTGGTAATGGTGCCGCTTGCGGGTGTCATAGCAGCTGGAGAGGCAATTCAAGCAGTTGAAAATCGCGAAGAAAGTGTCCCTGTACCCGCCAGTATGATAAGAAAAGGGTTTGATTATTTTGTGCTAAAGGTTAAAGGTAATAGCATGGTAGACTCTCACATTCTCAACGGTGATCTCGTTGTGTTGAGAAAACAAGAATGGGCAAACAATGGAGATATCGTAGCTGCTTTAATTGATAACGAAAATGCGACTTTGAAAAAATTCGAAAATCAAGGACCAAAAATACGACTTGTACCTTCCAATCCGGACATGCTTCCAATTCTTGTTGAAGCGGATAGATTGAAGGTCCAGGGTAAAATGGTTGGACTGTTGAGATGGTACAAATAGATAACGGAGGGAATTATGAAGATTGCATTAGGTTCTGATCATGCTGGGTTTGGTCTAAAAGAGCATGTAAAAGAATATCTAGAGCAACAAAAAATAAAAATAATAGATTATGGTACAGATAGTGATGACTCTGTTGATTACCCTGATTATGGAAAAAAGGTGGCAAAGGCTGTTCAACGTGGAGAAGTTGATCGTGGAATAGTTATTTGTGGAACAGGAATAGGAATTTCCATGGTTGCCAATAAATACAGAAATGTCAGAGCAGCGTTGTGCTTGTACCCAAAAATGGCAGAAATGGCCAGGAGACATAACGATGCCAATGTCCTTGCTATGGGAGGACGTTTGGTCGCACCTCAACTAGCTCTGGATATTCTTGATGTATTTCTCAAAACGAATTTTGAGGGCGGTAAACATAAACGCAGAGTAGACAAAATTGATGTTAAATAAAAAGAGCGCCAGATATGGCGCTCTTTTTGTTTAGTAACAACTTCTTCAAAGATCTTCTGCTGTTATAAGTTTCAACGGTACGATTACAAGTGGTTCAACGTCTGCACCATTGAGAATTCTTTGAGCTGCTATAACAGCCATTTGCATCTGAAGATAAGGCTGTTGCTGTACTGTTGCAACCATTTCACCATTTTCAATGGCTTCAACTGCATCGTCAATTGCATCGATACCGAATATTGCGATTTCATCAATTCTTCCTGCTGCTATAGCTGCACGTACAGCGCCAAGAGCCATTTCATCATTATGCGCATATATTGCATCGAGCTCTGGGAAACCCTGTAACATGTCTTCAGTCACATCATAACCCTGTTCTCTAGAATAGTTTGCTGTAAGGCTTGTTACAACTTCAATATCAGGATAATTTTCAACCACACTGAGAAAACCTTCCTGTCTATCTGTCGCAGAAGGTGCACCAGGAATTCCTTCGAGTATTGCGACTTTTCCTTTACCGTTTAGTTCTTCAACGAGGGCTTTACCTATTAATTCACCTGCTTCTTTATTGTCGATATCCAGGTGTTGTTCTGTTTTTCCGCCATTTGATGGTCTTGTGACTGTAATTACTGGTATTCCTGCTCTGTTAGCTTCAAGCACAGCTGTGACAATTGCGTCTGAATCCGTAGGATTAATGATAAGCACATCAACATTTCTTGTTATTAAATCCTGTACCTGAGAATATTGCTTTGATGAAGAGTCTTGAGCATCAAGTACAATGTAATCAAGCCCCAGTTCGTTACACTTGTCCTCCCCTCCTTCTTTCATACTAACAAAAAATGGGTTGGCAAGTGTGGAAACAGCAAATCCGATTGTTTTTGCAGCCATTCCACTGAATGCAAATACAGCTAACAACAAAACAACTAACAATGATCTTTTCATTTCACAAACCTCCTTTAAATTTTTGCTTTTTTATGGTGTCATTCTCCGCGTTTAGCAAGAACTGCCACAAGGATAATTACTCCTCTGACTATTTCTTGGAAAAACGAGGAAACACCAATTAAATTCATTCCATTGTTTATAACACCAATTACTACTGCTCCAAGCAATGTGCCAAGAGCGGTTCCAACTCCACCAGATAATGAAGCGCCCCCAAGAATAACCGCGGCTATCACATTAAGCTCCATACCTTCAGCAGCTGTTGGGGAACCTGAGAGAAGCTTGGAAGCAATTAGAATGCCTCCAACTGCACTCATCAAACCTGAAATTGCAAAGGCCGAAATTCTATATTTACTCACAGGTATAGCTGAAAGTTTTGCAGCCTCTCTATTTGCTCCTATGGAACGTGTATATATACCATGTTTGGTTTTTCTGAGGAAATAGAAAGCTACAAGAAAAATTGCAACCGCTATTATAGTTGAGACAGGTACATTTCCCACATAACCGGCTCCCAATTGGCTAAAGTTTACAGGTAATCCTGAAATTGGTTTACCATCAGACCATACTAGTGCAGCACCTCTTGCTATACCAAGCATAGCTAAAGTAACTATGAAAGATTGAACCTTTCCATAAACAACCAGTGCTCCATTGATAAATCCTGCAAGCAGTCCAATAGCAAGACCAGACAAAATGCCAAAAAATATCGATCCTGTGTTAACAATAGTAAACGCTGCTGCAACTCCCACAAGGGCTGCTATTGATCCTACTGAAAGATCAATTTCTCCTATTAAAATTACTAAGGTCATCCCGATTGCAACGATCAATGTAACTGATACCTGTCTGGTTATATTTAGCAGGTTTCTCGAGGTTAAAAAGTAGGGAGACATTACTGTAAAGAGAACAAGCAATGTTACAAGAATAATTATTAAACCTAATTCACCTTTTAAAAGCCTCTTGAAATTTAATTTAGTTTTTGTAGCATCTCTTTTGGATTTGGAATTTGAATTGGTCATGATAGACCTCCTAGAGCATAACTCATAATTGCTTCCGTGTTAATTTCTTCAGAATGCATTTCTCTAATAATATTTCCTTTCCTTAAAATTAAAACCCTGTCACAAATACCGCTTATTTCATTGAACTCAGATGAAAGAAGCAAAATAGAAGTTCCAGCATCAGCCAGTTTGTTAATTAGATTGTATATTTCTGTTTTGGCTCCTACATCAATTCCTCTTGTTGGTTCGTCAAGTATCACGATCTCTGGTTTTCCACTTAGCCATTTTCCTACAACAATTTTTTGCTGGTTTCCGCCAGAAAAATTCCGAGCTTTCATCTGCATATCAAGTGGTGTTACACTTAGTTTCTGCGCGGTATTATATGCGAGTTGTCTTTTGGATTTTTTTAGTATTAGTGTTAATTTGGTTACTATGTCTATGTTTGGTATTGTTATGTTATCCTCCAGTGAGAAATCAGGGAAAAGACCCTGTTCTTTTCTGTCTTCTGGTATAAAAGCAAGGCCGTTAATTTTTGCGTTCATGGGGGTGTTCTTTTTTATTGTGGAATTCTTGATCTCAACAGTGCCTTGAATTCTTTTGGTAGCTCCAAAGAGACCAAGTGCCAGTTCACTCTTTCCAGAACCAATGATACCCGTAATACCGAGTATCTCTCCTTTTTTCAGTTTGAATGAAATGGGTTCTTTCATTTTCTCAGCTTTAAAGCTATTTACACTCATTATTACTTCATCATTATGTTGCTTCTCTCTTGAGGGGAATTCATTCTTAATGGCATGACCGAGCATAGCTTTTACAAGTGTTCTTGTATCAACTTCCTCTACATTGAAAGTTCCTGCATTTTCTCCATCTCTTAACACTGTTGCACGATCACATATTCTAAAGACCTCATCCAGATAATGTGAAATATATATCATATTCACATTCTTTTTTTTCAGATCATCCAGTATATTAAAAAAAGTTTCAGTTTCTGCCCTACTCATACCTGTTGTTGGTTCGTCCAATAGGAGTATTTTTGCGTCTACTGAGAGAGCCTTGATTATTTCAATTATTCTTTTTTTACCCATACCCAGTTCAGATACCTGAGTCTTCGGATCTATTTCGATATTAAAATCCCTCAAATAATCTACTGAATTCCTGATCAATTCTTTTTTCGAGATCGTGCCCAGGATTTTACCTGATGGTTCGTGCCCCAGATAAATGTTTTCCGCCACAGAAAGATTTTCTATCAAACTCAATTCCTGATATATGGCTGCTATGCCTTTGTATCTCGAATCTATTGGGTTCAATATTTCATTTTCATTGCCTTCAATAAATATTTTCCCATCATCTTTCTTATAAACTCCCGTCAATATTTTTACCAGTGTAGATTTTCCAGCACCATTTTCACCCAGAAGGGCGTGAACTTCTCCCTTTTTTAGTAAAAAATCCACTTCCTTTAAGGCTCTGATACCACCAAAGCTTTTATTGATTTTTTTTATTTCAAGAACTGTGCTGGACACAAAAATCATCCTCCATTGCTCAGGTAATGACTAATTTCAGATAAATCGGGTATTGATGTTTGAGCACCCGCTTTGGTTGTACTTAACGCTGCAGCAATATTTGCAAATTCTATAGATCTCTTCATAGTTTTATTTGCTGAAAGTGATGCGGCAAGAGCACCAGAAAAAACATCGCCTGCTGCTGTAGAATCTATTGTTTTTACTTGAAGCGCGCTAAAGTGGATTACCTCGTCATCACATAGGGCATAAACACCATTTTCTCCCATTGTAATTATTGGGATTTTGAACCCCAGTTCGTTTAACTTTTTAAGTCCTTTCTTCGCTGTGTCTTCGTTGTCTATTCTGAAACCACATATCGAGCTCGCTTCAGTTTCATTTGGTTTAATTACATCGACTAATCCTGGAATATCATCTGGGAAGGACACATCAGGAACCGGTGCAGGATCGAGGATAACAAATAAGCCATGCTTTTTTGCATTTCTTATTGCAGCGTATACTGTTTCTTCATTTATTTCCATAGTGCTTAGGAGTATCGTCCCAGATTCGAAAAGTTTTGTTTGCTTTTTTATATCGTCAGGACTAAATCTGGCATTACTTCCCGGAGTAAATGATATGGAGTTTTGTCCTTTAGAGTCCACTCTAATCATAGCAATGCCAGCAGTACCTTCCTCTTCAGTTAGTATCTCGTTTATATCAACTCCACTTTTTTTCATGGAACTTTTTAGTTGTCTGCTGAAAGAATCGTTACCAAGTTTTGTTAGCATGGTTACCTCCGCCCCTAGCAATGATGAAGACACTGCCTGATTGCCACCTTTTCCACCTGGATATCGTTCAAAATTGTCCGTAACAAGTGTTTCACCAGGTTCAGGTAAGTGATCCATAACCATCACTAAATCCATATTAACGCTTCCTGTGCATAATACTTTTCCATTAAAATGAAATTCTGTGTTATTCATTTTTAAACTCCTTACGAAAACTTCTTATTATATTCATGAATTCTACAGCCCTCGAAGATTGAACTTTTTCTTTCCAGACGCCATCTTTCTTGAAGTAGCTACCAACAATTGCTCCATCTGCATATTTCAACAGATTTACAGCATTATCTTTGTTGATTCCACTTCCTATAAGAACAGGTAATTTAGTGGCAGTACAGAACTCACTTACATCTTCAACTGAAGGAGGTTTTCCTGTTTTGAATCCGGTTACAATAAGGATCTCAGCTCCTTCAGATTCTGCATCATGTGCCTGTTCGGTTATCGTTCTGTCCGAAATAATGAAGTGACTACCGTGTTTGA
>JBNGCV010000038.1:0-12061 GCA_049975465.1 Kosmotogaceae bacterium
CATTTTTCACATACATATTTTCAAAACCATTATTTATTTCAGAGTTGTAAATAACGCTATCAACTGAATTTTCAATATTTAGCCCGTTATCCAAACTGCTATTATATATCTGCAAATATTCTCCTGAAAAATCTAATAAACCGTTGATACTGCAGTTATCTAGAATAATTATAGATCCTTTATCACCAACTATATTCGTGTTTCCAAAATCAACATTCCTTGCTAGCATTAACCCTCCAGAACCAATTCGTATTCCATCAGATGAAGCGAGTGAAATGAAACTGATTTTTCCTCTTCTTCCATCCATTTCGATTGAACCATTAACCAGTAAAGAACTACCTCTTCCAATCTTAACTGTTACTTCTGGTTCAATTCTCAAATGCTTATTTTCACCAACAGCTATGCGACCCTGGAGATAATAATCTTCTCCGGCACTAAAAAGTGTGTCCGCTCCCATTAATGAAAGCACATAAGTTGATGTTAATCGTCTTAATGGTTCCGATTTTGCAAATACCGGAACTGAAGGTATGTATTGCGTTTTTGTAGAGGCAAGGCTTATTCTGTAAAGGTCTCCTTTGTTTTCAGAAACATATTCTGCAGAAATCCTCATGGGGCTGTCGTCTTCTGTTTTTATTATTTCTTTCCAATTTCCATTCTTGAATCTTTCAATCTTCACTTCTGTATCTGGTTCAACATTTTTCCAGGATGCAATTCTAAAGTATCCACCTTCTTCAATATAAAGCTCAGGAACATTTTCTTCAAACGTCTTGACAATTTTGATTTCTTTGCTAATCGTTTTCATATTGCCGTTTGAGTCCGTTACACTCGCCTTAAGAGTGTGATTCCCTTCAGGAATTTCGTACTCTGGAAACAATCTACTTTCATTAAAAAGTAAAGGTATACCATCAATTTTTGCTTTAATAGTTAGGTTCTCATATTTGTCCCAGTCATCGTTAATATTAAAAGGGATCCACTTTCCGTTATAACCATTTTCTGGCAGCGGGATAAATATTTCGGGCGGTTCATCGTTACTTGCGGCTACAGTTAACGAAATCCCTCCAAATTTTAATTCATCATTGCGAACAGCAGTTGCTTTTATGCTAATATTCTCCTTATTAACTGGAACAATGAATTCACCTGTGCTGTTTTCATAAAAGTCACCGTTAAGTTCTATTGAATAAACTGTGTTTTCAAGTTTAGGAAATACGTCAATCATTAAAACTCCATTTTCTAATTGATACTCTAAATGTGTTAACCGCTCTTTGGAAAATGTTTTCATTGTATATTTTTGCGATTCAGTAATTATTTTTTTGTCTTTTAAGAGGGTTAGATAAACAGTTTTGGTTCCAGGTTCTGTAAAAGTGTGTGTGAAATTTAACTTATCATAAAGGTAACCATCCTGGGCTGTACTTGGTTCATGATCTACAGTGAAAAGTACTGAGACATTGTCAACATTACTTCCCTCAGTCTTTAAAATAAATGTGCATTCAGTGCCATCTACTGTGACATCTTCAATACTTATCGCGTATTTATCTCTGGAACATGAAATAATCATAACGAGAGAAAATAACATTAATATTACAACAACTATTCTAATTTTTTCCCTGATAAGGTTCACACCCTTTATAAACCATATTGTTGACCCTGTATAATTATTCTAACAGGAAAATATAATTTTTATTCGTGAGGAAGTGAATGCATTGATTATTTCTATTGTAGTAGTATCTTCAATAAATGGAATTATTTCAAAAGGTGAAAAGGATAGACTAGACTGGAGCTCAAAACAGGATAAAACATTCTTCAAAAATATTACACAGGAATCGGGTGTAGTGATTTTTGGTAGAAAAACCTTTGATAATATTGGAAAGCCCCTGCCTGGACGTTTAAATATTGTTATGACAAGTAACCCGGAAAAGTATGAGTCAATCAAAGAAAAGCTTTTTTTTACAAATATGTCTCCCCATAAATTGCTCTCATATCTTGAAAAAAGTAACTACAAACATGTAGTTATTGGTGGAGGAAGAAGCATCTATTCGCAGTTTTTGAATCGGCAACTGGTGAATGAGATGTATGTAACCTTTGAGCCAGTTTTGCTTTCTGAAGGCTTTAGAATGACCGATAAACTCACTAGTGACATACAACTAAAAAAAATAAACGCTCAAGCCCTTACAACTAACTCAATCATTATTCGTTACAAAATTCTATACAGTGATGAATCTGCTTGAAAGGTGATATGAAGGGTGCTAAAATTTTGCATATGCGGGTGTAGCTCAGCTGGTAGAGCACTAGCTTCCCAAGCTAGGGGTCGCGGGTTCGAGTCCCGTCGCCCGCTCCATATTATTGCTTATTCTTCTAGTACTCTTTAAATTGTTTTCTCTTTATGTAAAGAAATGATATACTCTTTTCAATGATTCATGGGAGGTTCAGCAATGAATTCACCGGTATTGAAAGTCAAAAATTTAAAAAGATACTATCCCGGTGTAAAGGCGGTAGATGGTATCGATTTAACCGTTAACAAGGGAACATGTTTTAGTATACTCGGCCCCAATGGTGCTGGTAAAACAACCACAGTTGAAATTCTCGCTGGTTTGAGAAATCGTGATTCAGGAGATATTGAATACTTCGGAAAAAATACTAAAACGATTGACAGAAATATCAAGCGCCGTATAGGTGTCCAGTTACAAACTACAAACTTTTTGGAAAACCTTACAGTAACCGAAACAATAGAATTCTTCAGCGGCCTTTTTGAAACCCGGGTATCGACAAACAAGCTTATTGAAACTGTTTCCTTAAATGAAAAGAGAAAAAACAGGATAAAAGAACTTTCAGGGGGACAACTGCAAAGACTTGCAGTTGCCGTTGCCTTGGTAAATGATCCTGAAATAGTTTTTTTAGATGAACCTACTACAGGACTTGACCCTCAGGCTAGAAGAATGTTGTGGGAGACGATAAAAAGTATGAAAGAAAACGGTAAAACAGTGATTCTAACAACTCACTATATGGAAGAAGCTGAAGAATTATCCGATAAAGTCGTAATAATTGATCATGGAAACGTAGTTGCAAGTGGTACAGTAAGAGAATTAATTAACTCAATCGAACATGATAATATTGTTGAATTTAGTATTTCCAATATAAAGAACAGTAATTCAGTAAATGCAATTAAAGAAAAATTCAGCGGTCTGAAGTTAATTGATAAAATGCGTTACTCTATAACAACACAAGACGTTGAAAAAACTCTCATTAAACTATTTGATATTGCCAAAGAAAATAATTTCATGTTAAATGACATTATGATCAGAAAACCGAATCTTGAAGATGTCTTCCTTACACTTACGGGACATTCATTAAGAGATTAAGGGCAGTTTAAAAATGAATTCATTTTTCTCTCTTTTTAAAGGACTTTTTAAAAATGAAATTAGAGATTTTCAGGCCATAGCATGGTCCATGATCTTTCCAGTGTTTTTGTTTTTTGTTCTTACCTCTATATTCAGTAATATAGCTGGTGTTGAAAGCTCGGGTTTACCAGTTCTTGAGCTTGGAGTTGTTAAAGAAGAAAAATTAAGCGGATTCGGCACCATTATTGATCAAATACTTGACGATATATCCGGAGATAACGGACCTTACAAACAACAGTCTTATGAAAACAAAGATGAAGGAATTGAAGCCTTAAGAAATAAGCAAATTGATATTTTGTTTGTCATACCTGAAGGAACAAACATCAAAATGGCAAGAGCATTAATGACAGGTGGCATTTCTGAGGACAAAATTACATTTGAAATTTATCATGCTGCTGGAAAACAAATCTCAATACTTGCATCGAATATTATGAGTCAAATCATGCAACAGGTAAATCTTGAGATTTCAAAGAGAAGCAGCGATAGTTACATTGATTTTGAATTGAATGAAGAAATTATTTCCAGTACATCTTCAGAAGAATCCTTTGATTATGTCACATATCTCTTTCCAGGTGTAATTATAATGTTGATTCTCGCTGTTTCATTGTTCAACGGACCATTATCTATGATAGAGACTAAAGAAAGCGGTGTCACGAAAAAATTATACACAACGGCAATTACCCCGATAACTTATCTGGGTGCACAAATATTAAAGCTTTTTTCTTTGATATTCATATCACTGGTGATCTTTTATACCTTCGTTTTGCTTTTTTATGACCTTGGTTCAGTTATTTTCAACGTTGGTTTTCTGTTCAGAATATTATACTCATCTATAGTTCTTTTAGGATTCGGTCTTATGATCGCTTCATTTACTAAAAGGGGTTCTACAGCAATGGTATTTAGTCAAATTGCAAATCAAGCACTGATGTTTCTAGGTGGATTGTATTTTCCAGTTTTTGACATTCCCTGGAGTATAAGATGGCTGGTTTATGCACTGCCAACCACATATCTTGTTGAGTTACTAAGAACTTCAATTGGATACGGTGTTTCTTCAATAAATACTGTGTTTTTATTCCTTATACCCGGAATCTGGCTAACTGCATCAATTGTAATATTTTCTGCAAATTTTAAAAAGGTGATGGGTTATGAATAGAATAAAACAGTTCTTAACCATTTCCAATGCTTTTACTAAAGAAACTTTTCGTAATAAAGTAGAGGTCTTTTTTACTTTCTTCTTCCCATTGATCTTTTTGGTAATGTTTGGTTCTTTTTTTGGAGGATCTGAAGAACCTTCAAGCATTAGTGCTGGTTTTTACATCGATCAAAGTATTGAAAAAATATCACAAGTTGATCTTCATTCAGAAGGGGTTACCCTTTCATCTTACGAAGAAAAAGAAACACTTTATAAAGACGTTAAAGAAGGTTCAATTGACACCGGAATAATTGTGGAAAATGGAAAAATCACATTTATTTACAAAGAAGGAGACATTTCGAAAACCAGCACAATTAAATTACTACAAAACACATACAAAACACAAATTGAAGAAGCAATGAATCAGGTAAAGAAAATAATTGAAGTTAAGAACTATTCTGTGTCATTAGGTGAGTCAGAAAATGTTTCAGAAAGCGATTTTATAATGGCTGGCGTTATTGCAATATCTGTTCTTTCTTCAGGTCTATTTTCGGTAATCTCTATTTTTGGATACTACAAAGAAAAAGGAGTTTTAAAGCGTATTATTGCAACTCCCATTCGACCAATGAATTTTGTTATGGGCGCCACAATTTCAAGATTGTTAATAAGCTTCCTGACAGCTTTTTTGATGCTCGGAGTTAACAGATACCTTTTTGGTTCTAATTTCACTGTAAAGTGGTTACCTTTTGTTTTAACCATCGTATGTTCTACATTGGGTATGATGTCACTGGGTTTGGTTCTGGTGATGGTTTTTACGAAGGCCAGAACAGCTGATTCCGTTGCGACTGCTTTGTTTGTTGTTATGCTCTTTTTTTCGGGAGTATATTTTTCACTGGATTTATTGCCACAGGTTTTCAGATATATAGCCATGTTCATGCCTGTAAAATATGTTGCAGACTTGATGAGATTTGTTACGGGGGTAGAAAATATAAGCTGGAGTTATTTCTTTGGGGTAAACATAATCCTTTTGATTTCGGGGATTATTCTTATCCAAATATCAGCACGAAGATTTTTGAAACCTGATTGATGTTGTTCAGTCTATCATTTCAATACCGCCAGATAGTAAATCCAAAGCTCCCTGTCTATCAACAGTTGAAAGTACCCCTATTGCAGCAAAAATATAGTTTTTGTCTACTCCCTTTTTCACATCTGTTCTGGGGAGCAGTTCATCCGGATATTTTCTTGAAAGAATTTCCAGATTTTTCATAATCTGCAGTTTGTACTTCGACTTAGTTAAGACACCACCGGTACCAATTACCTTTTTTATTGCAGTTAGATCCTTCCCCTCAGCAACTTCAACTCTTCCGAGGGGACCGAAAAGGCGTCTTATTTTACCTGCATGTCTTCTAATCGAAGCTTCGAAACAATACCTTGCAAGCCTTGATATGAACTTTTCATGTTCTTTAGTTTTTGGATACGGTGATACATTTTTTAGTAATTCTTCTGATGCTGAAAATTCCTGTTTTAACTTATCAAATCCAATATATTTGGCTACTCTTTCAGCATTTATGAATACTCCAAGATCACCTTCCACTGTTCTTTTTGCTAGAGGTTCAGGGGATATCAACATATTTTGAATCTCAGGATCTCCGCTTGTATACGAATCCACATCAGTAGTTGCGCCACCAATATCTACAACCATGACATCGTTCATACTTTCAGCAAGCAATTCAGTGGTTAACATAACCGCTGCTGGAGTCGGGATAATATCTTTATCAATTGTAGAATATATTTTTTCCATTCCGGGAGCTTTAACAATATTTCTGGCAAATACATTTCTAATAATTTCTTTTGTTGGCTCTACATTCAGCTGATCAATTCTTGGATAGACATTCTCTGTGATGATAATGTTCTTACCATTTCCTTCAAATATATCATTTATTTCATCATTTGCAGCAACATTACCTGCATATACTATAGGGACATCAATATCCAATTTTGATAGTAACCGGGCATTGTGAAGCACTGTTTCCATTTCCCCATAATCTACTCCACCAGCAAGTAAAATAAGCTTAGGATTATATTTTTTTATATACTCAAGATTCTTTTCTCTGATCTTGCCCGCAGTGACATATTGTATTACTCCCCCAGCGCCTAGAGCTGCCTCTCTTGCAGCTTTTACAGTCATATCATATACAAGTCCATGAACGGTAATTCTTAAGCCACCAGCAGCGCTACTGGTAGCCAAAAAGGATCCCCAGGAAAGATTCTTTGCTTCAAGTCGTTCTTTTAGCTTATTAATTGCCCTTTCAATACCAATAGTCACATCATTTTCATTAACTGTGGTATAGGATTCACCTTGGGCAAGAAAAATCAATTTCCCGCTTCCGCCGGTAGAAAAAGCTGAAAGCACCGTTGTTGTACTACCAATTTCAGCAATGATATACTCAACCTTCATTAACGGCTCTCCAACAACTCTCTTACTATTTTATTTACAACCTTTCCATCCGCTTTTCCCTTTACTTTTGGCATAATATTTCTCATTACGTTTCCAAGATCTGAAGGGTCCTTTGCTTCGATCTCATCAATTGTTTCTATTGCAAGCTTCCGTATTTCATCTTCAGATAACATTTCTGGCATAAATTCCTTCAAAATTTCCATCTCTTTTTGCTCCTTTTCTGCAAGGTCTTTTCTATCAGCTTTCTCGTATTGTTCTATAGATTCTTTTCTATTTTTAATTTCCTTCAAAACCAATTTCTGTACTATCTCATCCGTAGCCCCTTCATTTTTTGCTTCCTCTGAAGATGCGAGATGATTTTTCACTGCAGCAATAACTGACCTTATTGTATTTGCCCGTAAACTGTCTCTGCTCTTTAAAGATTTCTTTAACTCATTCTGTAGCTCTTCATATAACTTCATAAAGCACCTCCCAATGACTATGTGTTATCATTTTCTGCTTCAAACTCTTCTTCTTCAAAGGGTCTTGGCCTTACAAGCGGAAATGGTATTATATCTCGTATGCTCGTTGAATTGGTGACAAGCATAAGAATTCTATCCCATCCTATGCCCAGGCCACCTGTTGGAGGCATACCATACTCAAGAGCTCTTATAAAGTCAAGATCCATCATCTGTGCTTCTTCATCTCCACTTTCGCGTAATTCAGCCTGCTTTCGAAATCTTTTTAACTGTTCTACAGGATCATTAAGTTCACTAAACGCGTTTCCACATTCCATACCGTATATTACAGGCTCAAAGCGCTCAGTTAATCTTTTATCATTTCTATTAATCTTGGCAAGCGGGGATATTATTTCAGGATGGTCCATAACAAAAGTAGGTTGAACAATGTCATCTTCCACAAGATCCCATAATTTTTCGATAAGATGACTTCTCTCTTTAAGTTCAGGTATACTATTGTTCTCTTCCAGAACCTCCATAAGTCTTTCATTTGTATCTTCAAGTACATCAACATTCAGTTTTTCTTTAATAAAATCAACAAAACGCACCCTTCTCCAGGGCGTGGAAAAATCGATTTCTTTATCCTGATATGTGATCTTCTTTGTGCCCATTAGTTTTTCAACTACGTTACTAATCAATTCTTCAGTTAATTCCATAATGTCTTTATAATCTGCATAAGCTTGATAAAGCTCCATCATGGTGAATTCAGGATGGTGTTTATAAGACATTCCCTCATTACGGAAATTTTTTCCTATTTCATAAACTTTTTCCATGCCACCTACCAGGTAACGTTTTAAATATAACTCAAGAGAAATTCTTAAGTACATATCCTCATCGAACAGATTGACATGCGTAACAAAAGGTTTGGCTGAAGCTCCGCCTGTTACTGATTCCAGTATGGGTGTTTGCACTTCAATAAAACCTCTATCGTTAAGAAATTCCCTTATATATTTCATCATCTCAAAACGCATTTTCACTCTTTTCAGCGCTTCATCGTTTGAGAGCATTTCAACGTATCTCTGACGATAAATAATCTCTTTGTCCTTAAGTCCATGCCACTTTTCGGGCAGCGTTCTTATTGCCTTGGTTAAAATCTGAAAACTTTTTATGTATATTGATAGCTCTCCCGTATGTGTTTTAAAGGGAAACCCCTCTATCCCAACAAAATCTCCAAGGCTTGTGTACTTTTTGAAGTTGTTGAATGCTTCCTCTCCAATTTCATTTTTTCTTATATAGGCCTGTATTCTTCCGGTTTCATCCTTAATCTCAAAAAACGATGATTTTCCATGATGCCTTAAGGCCATTACTCTTCCAGCTGTGGTTACGCTTACGTCTTCAAGTGTCTCAGAAATTTCAAGATTCCTATATCTTTCTAAAACGTCCTTGATGTTATCCTTTTTATCAAAGTTATAAGGATACGGAACTATTTCTTTTTCCTTCATTTCTTCGATCTCGGCCAATTTGTGTTGTCTGATTTCTTCATTCATTTAAAAATCCTCCCACGTGTTCATTTTTCAATGGCAAGTATCTGATATTTTACCAATCCTGAAGGTGTTTTTACTGTAATCTTTTCACCGACACTTCGATCTAAGATGGATTTACCAATTGGTGAATCAACACTTATTTTGTTTTTGAAGACGTTGGCTTCATGCGAATTTACGAGCTGAAATTCCTTCTTTTCACTCGTTTTCATATTCTTCACAACCACTCTTGAACCAAGCTTGACTGTCTTTCCATCGCTTTCTTCTTCGATAATCTCAGCATTATTTAAAATGTTTTCGAGTTCTTTAATGCGACTATCAATTCGACCCTGCTCATTTTTTGCTTCATCATACTCACTGTTTTCACTAAGATCACCAAGTTCTCTTGCTTCCTTAATTCTTTCAGCAATTTCGTACATAAGTTTCTTTCTTAACGTATTGAGCTCTTCTTTGAGATTTTCGTAACCCTCTTTCGTTAAATATATTACGTCATTCTTTGCCATCAAAATCCCTCCATCATCGATTCTGTAATTCATCTTTCAGTTCACCTATTATATCCATAAAATGATCCAAATCTCTAAACTCTTTGTAAACTGAAGCGTATCTCACATAAGCAACACGGTCTTTTTTTTTAAGTGTTTCCATAACGTATTCACCAATTTCGTGCGATTCTATCTCCGTTTTTCCTTCTCGAATTATCTCATTTTCGATCTCTTCAGTCAAATGCGCCATTTCTTCAGGAGAAACAGGACGCTTTTCACACGCTTTAGCAATACCTCCAAGAATCTTTCCTCTATCAAAATTCTGTTTTGTTCCATCCTTTTTGATGACGAATATTGGCCTACGTTCAAAACGTTCATAGGTGGTAAATCTGCCATTACAGTGTTCACACTCTCTTCTTCGTCTTACAACCGAATTATTATCTGTTAAACGTGTATCTATTACTCTCGTAACTTCATGATTGCAAAAAGGGCACTTCATTTTTCTCCCCCCAATTCACCAGCGATTTTCTTAATTTTTTTCAATCTGTTGTAAACCTCAGACTTTGTCATAGGGGGATCCATCATTTCCCCTAGCTCCCTTAAAGAAAGATATTCGTATTTTAATCTCAGCCTGGCAAGTTCTTCAAGCTCATTATCGAGACTATCAAGTCCGATAATCTCATCTATTTTATTTATCGCTTTAACCTGAGAAGCCATAGCCTGACCAGATTTATTTGCATTTGCTGTAATAAAATTCAATGTTCTGCTAACATTTCCTCTAATTTGTCTCACCTCTACGGTTCTCAAGAGTAGCGATACAATATTGTGCGCTTCCATCAATGAAAGGAATTCAATAATTGTTCTTGCTGATTTTATATAAAACTTGTAGTGATTTCTAACCGTTACAAAACCCGATTTTATATTAAACGAACTCCAAAGGTGTTTCTGCAATTTCTCTATGAATTTTTCACTGGTATCCAGCGTAATTTCAAGATGGTAGCCCTTTGAAGGATCAATTATTGACCCACCTGCCAGATACAATCCTCTTAAAAAAGCTCCAAAATACGCTGGATCTTCCTTCACTAATTTTGGTAAATCATTATCTGTTATTGATATACTCGCCTTATTGAGTAACCTTTCTACTTCTTCATATTCGAAAGATAGTTCTCCACCTTTTCTATGATTAAAACGTTTTTCTTCAGTTATTTGGCCTTCATAAACTGTTATTTCAAGCTTTTTTGCCAGGATATACAACCTTTTCAACGAACTCATGGTCGAAAGGTAAATTGTGAGATATCTCCTCTTATCCCTAATTAATAGGTTCCCTCGAGATTTTACAAAACCCAGGAACTCTGATTTTACCTCAAGAACGTCATTTACTGTTATATGACTTAATTCATCTCTAAGCTTATCCGAAAAACTCACTATTTCTCTACCCCGAAATTCCCAGTATCTTTGCTATTTTAATTATTGATTTTCCAGAATGCCTTAATACAACCTTTTCCCCATTTACTTCTAACTGTTTTTCTTCGAAATTCTCAATTCTAATGACCCTATTATCATCTTTCATATCGTTTTTTACCGGTACTGCTCCGCTACTTCTGTAGTTTTCAAAAATCTCTGGCTCCCTTTTTCCAATATTAGATAAATCAACCCAAAAAATCTTATCAAGACTAACATGTGAATATTTTTCAATTGTTGCCACATGTTTCTTAAGGGTAAAACCTTTCGTTTCACCAGGTTGCGTCATCAAATTCGATATATATACTTTTTTTCCGTTACTTTTTTGAATTGCTTGCACTACTCCATCTACAAGAAAATTACTTACAACACTCGTAAAAAGACTACCTGGCCCCAGTAGTATGTAGTCAGCTTTCTCTATAGCTTCAACTACTTCCGGCAATGCCTTCACAGGTCTATCTAGTTTCAATTCTTTAGGTGAACATCCTTTGTTCGTAATATTCGTTTCACCCTTCAATATGGTACCATCGTCGAACTTCCCTACCAGATGTATAAGCGCATCTGCTACTGGAAGGACTGTTCCCCTTATTCGGAGCAACTTAGAAGCTGCCGCAACAGCTTCAGGGAAACTTCCTTCCATTTCAGTTAGTCCTGCCAAAATCAAATTACCCAGAGAGTGTTTCAACAGTTTATCAGACTTGAAACGATAACTGAATACCTTTGCCAGAAGGTTTTCATCATCTGCCAAAGCTAAAAGGTTGTTTCTTATATCACCTGGTGGGGGCATACCCAAATCTTCTCTTAAGCGACCAGAACTTCCTCCATCATCGGTAATTGTCACGATAAATGTTAAATTAACCGGGAGCCTTTTAAGAACACGTCCAAGTGTGCTCAGACCCGTTCCCCCTCCTATAACTACTACGTCCGACATACTTACAACTCCCTATGTTGAAGTATAATATCGACATTATCATCAAATGTGTTCCCCAGCTCTTCATATATTCTCTCTGCTACATAAACTGATCTATGCTTTCCACCTGTACAACCTATCGCAACTTTGAGTTGATTTCTACCTGTACTGCTAAATTCCGAAAGTGTAATTTTGATAACTGAGTTAACAGATTTCATGTATTTCGTCAAAACCTTTGACTTCTC
>JBNGCV010000039.1:0-12049 GCA_049975465.1 Kosmotogaceae bacterium
GTTTTTGTCCAAGAACCAGGGGACGGATCGATACATATGACAGACAGCTAACAATGTGCGATGTATTTCTCTTTCTAATAAATTCACAAGAAACAAGTCACCTGTCCTTTTTTAGGTTCGCGGACTTTCGGGTGTTCATGTTTTGAGCTTTCCGCACGACGTACAACCCACTATCGCACAACGGCTTTTGTCTGTTTTAAAGATTCCACCCTTGAGGGTGGCCAGCTGTACTTAACTAGGGGTGTGAATTTCTTCTAAGTTTTTCCGACGAAGTAGCACATCCGCGTTGTACTTTAACACGCATATCCTGAGCTCTGCTCAGCATATCCGATTGTTTCTCAAATCGCATATCAGCGTTTTGTCTTTTGTACTTCCGAACAACCTAAAACCAACAACCGACAACGTTTTCTTGATTTTTATCGTCGATGGACCAAGCGATAGCGTTGAACGTTATTTTACTTTATTCTAAATAGTACCTAACACTCATAAACAGCCGAGAAAATATTGTCAAAAATTGGAGTCTGTCCCGGTTAATAACCTTTGGTTATAGAAATTAATTTCCCTCTTTTCTTATCTTTGATGACTACAGAATGTGTTGAAAATAAAAATCTTATGTATCATGAAAAGTCATACAATCAAATTCAATAAAAGTGTCTTACGTGATGCCGCGCAATTCCTTTAAATAATTAGCCATAAAATCCCAAATCAAGTGAATGTTTTTCATATATTTTTTCTATGAGAGATTTTAGTATTTCAGCATGCTTTTTTTCCCAATCACGTAACGCAATAAGCATAGTTTTTGTTGATTGATCTTCTATTTCTTTAGAAGCGTTATCATAATATTCTGCAAAATCTTTTTCTATTAAATATGCCATTCTAATAATAGATAAATCAGCAAGATCATTTGAATAGGTGCTATTAGACAGTGCTTGTGACTTCAACCTTTTCTCAAATATGCTATCTGAATCAGTAGCATCTTGTGGCCAGGAGATTGAACTTCCTTCTTCTCGTTCTCTAATGAGTTTTTGAATATAGGTTACGTGTGACGCTTCCATATCCATCAAGTAACTGAAAACATCTTTGGCAACTTTTTGATTAACCTTTTCCAAATTTTCTTTATAAAAATTTCTGCCTGATTTTTCAAAATTCAATGCAATCTCGAGAATTCCCCGTATTTTATCCATGTTATTCCTCCTCACGATTGAGAAATTCATCAATTCCAACAGCGGCTCTGTGACCATCTGCCACTCCATGTATTATATCTGGGCCACTAACAATATCTCCACCGGCAAATAGCCACTCAATTGATGTTTTCCCTTTTTCATTAACAATAAGCCTTCCCTTAATGAATTCAAGTTTATTTTTTAATTCATCAGGTAAGTATGCATAATCAGGAGCCTGACCGATAGCTTCCACAATCATTTCTCCATCAATGAGCATAACATTGGATTCATCAAATATGGGATTAAACTGTCCCTTTTCGTCAAAGACACGCGTGCAAGCTTCCGTTTTCAATCCTTTTACCTTCCCGTTTTCAATAACAACCTCTTTAGGACCTCTTGATGGAAAGAATTGGATACCTTCTTCTCTTCCTTCAACGATTTCCTCAAGATCTGCTGGAAGTTCTTCCATTGATTCAAGAGATATAATTTTTACATTGGCTTCTTTACCTTCCAAGCGCTGAAGTCTGGCAATGCTTCTTGCAACATCCATTGCTACGTTTCCACCACCTATTACCAATAGGCTATCAGGTACCGGTGGTTTTCTAGATTTCTCAGGATTGCGCAAATAATTTCGGATTTTCTCAAGTAAAGGGAGAGCCAGTAGTACATCTTTGTGATCCGAACCTTGTATTTCAGAGGATCTCCCAAGAGTAAAACCAGTTCCAATAAAAACGGCATCATGTTTTTTCTTAAGCTCGTTTAATGTTATGTCTCTACCAACAGAAGTATTACATTTGATTTTAACGCCTAGTGCTTTTATCACATTTATGTCTTTATTTAAAGCTTCATCAGGCAATCTATAGCGTGGTATTCCATATCTCATAACACCACCTGGTAAATTCTTAGCTTCAAATATAGTAACATCATAACCCATAAGTGAAAGATAATAAGCAGCAGTAAGTCCTGAAGGCCCCGCACCGATAACTGCTATTTTTCCTGTTCCCTTCTTAACAATATTTTCCCGGGCATGCCTGATAATATCTTCTTCACTTTCCTGGTCCATTATGTAACGTTTCAACCATCTTATGGCAACTGCTTCACCTCTATGGCCAATTGAACAAACAGTCTCACATTTATGAGTACATACTCGACCACAAACACCTGGTAAGGGATTGGTTTTATATATCCAATCCACACCTTTAGCAGTATCATTATTGAAAACACTCTCTATATATCTTGGAATATCCATATTTGCCGGACATGCATCAACACACAGTTCACAATCGACACAACGCGCAGCTTCGGATATAGCTTGTTCTTTTGAATAACCTTTCACATACTCTATAAAAGAATTGATTCTTTCTTCAGCCGGCATTTCTGTCATTTCAACTCGTTCCAGATCCAGCAGTTCTGAATCTTCGTCCCGTTGATATCCCTGATGGATCTCCTGTTGGTGAATCCCGGTCTCATCTGGTGTGAAAAAGAATGTATTGGGATTATCAGATACGTGTATGTATTCACGAGTCATTTTCAATGATCCAGTTGTACATATATCTACGCACATAGCACAAAACGAACATCTACCATAATCTATTGCAGGTCTTTGAGCCTTCTTCCCGACTTCGACTTCAGTGTCAACTGGAACCATTTTTATGGCATCGGTTGGGCAGATTTTAGAGCATGTTGAACATCCTGAACAAAGTTCCAAATCATTTATATGAAAGCCCCTATATCTTTCCGCTGCTTCTCTATATACTTTAGGGATTTTTATTGTAACGGGTTTTGTGAAAAGCCTTTTCCAGGCTATTGTAGGTCCCCAAAAGGATTTTTTGTAGGTTTCATATACACTCACGATATCATCTCCTCATCTGTCGATTTCTGGTGGGCAGAAATCCATAGAGTTAAGCCAAAGGGCCACGTCTTCAAGCCTTGTTCCAGGAAGCTTCTTTTCCACGCCATAAAGTCCCTGTGGATAAGATGCACCACGTACATGAATACGATATGGCTTCTCGCTACCATCCGAAACGACGTAATATCCATATTCTCCTCTTGATGATTCAACGTGGCAGTACATACTTCCAGCCGGCACCTTAAATCTCAAAGCACTTCCGTTAGAAAATCTTACATTTACAGGACCCTCTTTTGGCATAAGCTCAATACATTGCCTTATAATCTTTATGCTCTGTTGCAATTCAAGGTATTTTAATGTAAATCTCGCATATGCATCGCCTTCAGTAGCTGTGGGTACTGTGAACTTCACTTTGTCATATCTGGCATAAGGGTCTATCTTTCTTATATCGTATGGAAGTCCTGTCGCTCTCAAGCCCACACCTGTAACTCCTATTTCCAATGCTTCTTTTTCTGTGAGTTTGGCTATTCCTCTGGTCCTGGTTCTGATGACTCTGTTTTTTAAAAGAAGATTTTCGTATTCTGGCATCCGGCTTTCTATATAATCAAGAACGTCAAGTATATCGTTTTCGATTCTTTCTGGAAGAGATTTTCTAACTCCTCCAGGAATTATATACATGTGATAAACTCTGGCTCCTGTTATTTTCTCGAAAATATCAAGTATTCTATCTCTGTCAGGCATTGTCCAGTAATTCATAGTATAAAGACCCGTTGAACCTCCTACACCTCCCAAAGACATCAAATGTGATGAGATTCTAGCGAGTTCAAGAATTATCATTCTTATCCAATGTGCCCTTTCAGGTATTTCAACACCTGTTAATGACTCCACAGCCATTGCATATACCATTTCATTTATATCAGGTTCAGGAACACAAATACGGGGAATCAAAGCCAGATTTTGAAACCAGAGGCGCCTTTCCATAAGTTTTTCAAAACCTCTATGAAGAAAACCAGGAACCAGCCTTGCCTCTATAACTGTGTCTCCTTCTACATAAAGATGGACACTGGAATTCCCGTGCATTCCAGGGTGATTAGGGCCTATGAAGAGTTTTACTTCTTTACTCATCAGGTTCACCTCTTTCTGAGAGGAAATCAACGCTGTAATCTCTACTGGGGAAATGTTCGTTAGAATATTTCTCAGAATCAAAGTTTTTTCGCATGGGAGGCATTTCTTTCCAATTTTCAAGGATTAGTGGCCTAAGATCAGGGTTCCCTTCAAACTTAACGCCAAAGAATTCATGGATATCTCTTTCATAAAATCTTGCTGTTGGCCATATTTCCATCACAGTGGGAATAACGCTTTCTTCCCTATCGATACGTGTTTTGACCAACAGAACTATACCTGATTCCCAGCTGAATAGTGTATATACAATTTCAAATTCACCTTCAGCTATCCTATCAATGCATGTAATGAGAGACAAATGGGAGAAGCTTTTTCTTTTGAAAGTTTCTAAAAATGCCACTGCTTTTTCTTTTTCTATATTCACTGCATATTTTCTCTCTGATATCTTCTCAAATTCGACGTCATTAAAGACTGTTTTTACTTCCCTAAATACTTTTTCATTCGTGAAATTCATCGTGGATGTACACCTCCCCTAGTGCTTTGATTTGATTCTTCTTGTACCATTCATGGTTTTCTTCATAGTGTTTCCACCCATCAGCTTCGCCTTTATCTATTTTTTCCATAAGCACTTTAAATCCATTGATAATAGCTTCGGGTCTTGGCATACACCCTGCCAGGTAAAGTTCAACAGGGACATAAAGATCCAGTTTATTGATAGTGGCGTATGAGTCGTAGTAAATTCCACCATTAAGGGTACATGAACCAAAACCTATAATATACTTTGGAGATTGCATTTGTTCATATGTATAAACAATTCTTCGCAGCGTCTTGGTGCTCAAATAACCGGTTATCAAGAGTATATCTGCCTGTCTGGGTGTTGCCATGGGGCCAATACCAAAACGCTCCATGTCAAATCTAGATGTCATCGTAGGAGGGAGTTCGACAGCACCACATCCAGTACAGTAGTAAAGCATCCATAATGATCTGGCTCTAAGCATATTGGCTACCTTTTTCCACGCTGATTGCTGTTTTGTCATTAAACTCACCTCCTTACCATAATGACAATAATTATTGATTGAACAAAGGATAATATTAGAGGCCATGTCCAGTAGAATTTCACAGCCTGCTCAACCCTAAATCTGGGTAAAATAGAGGAAATAATAATTGCAAGGAAGTATACAACAAAAAACTTCAACAAGAATTCCCAAATTGTACTTCCGCCTCCGAGAAATAGATTGACAAATAGGCCAATTTCAACAAACACAGAAAATGAATGTTGTATCATAAGCATACCAAGGTATTTACCGCTATATTCAACCAAAGGTCCAGAAGCTATTTCAGCGGGTGCTACAAATACGTCAAAAGGTTTCTTCCCCAGCATACCCAACAGTGAAATGAAAGCAACCAGGGTACCAAGCGGCATCAACCAGGCATTGTATTGTCCGGATTCTATCTGAATATTCACCAGGCCGGATATTGAAGAATTTTTGTACTGAAAAAACATGCCCACAAGGACAATCATGAAAGGTAATTCATAGCCCAGCATTTGTGTCAATGCACGACCAATACCAATGCCCGCATTGGGATTGCCTGATCCAACAGTTGACATGGCCATACCAAGAAGCCCGATAGCAAGAAGGTAAATCACCACGAAAACATTATCACTACCGGGGAAAACTACTAAATTACCTGCAGGGATAAACAAAGTTGTAGCAACAGTTCCTCCCAGGGCCATTAAAATGCCAAAATCAAAGATAAAGCCATGAGATATTGAGTGTTTTGAGAGTGCTTTAAAAATATCAATAAAATTTTGCCAGAAAGGAGGTCCGTACCTTCTTTGTATGCGCGCGGTTATTTTTCTGTCAATTCCTTCAAGAGTAACAGTATAGACAAATGCCAATATAATTAATGCTGCACCTTTAAGTATTATCATTCAAATCACCTCAACCACCAGAAGACAACAAGCAATACTAGCAAGCTCATAGCAACATATCCCTGTGGGTATTTATGATAGAAAAGGGTTCGCAACAATGCTCCTAATTCCCTTATCTTATATGTTAATGAAGAAAGCCAGTTTTCCATGGAAGGCCATTTTTCAAACATTCTGTCGAAAGGGCGATACATTTTATAAACAAAGTGATACAGTTCAGCAGTATATATAAATTCACCACTTGTGTATGTATCCATTAAGTCAACCTGTTTTGCCTTCTTAGTTATTAAGTATACGATTAATGCAATTATAAATCCAATCAAGAAAGCAGTAGTTACAAGAAGCGAATCCCATTGACCCGTTAAAGCAATGATTTTTGAAAAAGTCAACTGTATTACTTCACCACCGGTGTACTGAACAATTTTATTGATATAAGAAAGCGCATTGCCCGGTAGCACACCCCAGAATACAGTGAGTAAAGTTAAAATACTCATAGGTAAAAGCATAGTAAATGGTGCTTCTTTAACATTTTTATGCTCGGGTTTTAATTGTCCCAAAAAAACACCGGTGAGTGGTTTAAAAACATACATGAACGAGCCGATACTTCCAAAGAACGCAGTGAAAGCCAGGAAAGGCAACCCATCATTAACTAATTGCTGATATATGAGCCATTTAGAAACAAACCCACTCATAGGTGGTATGCCTGCAACGGAAATTATAGCTATAAGATAGGTGGCAAAAGTAATCGGCATTTTTGTAATAAGTCCACCCATATTACCCATCTTCGTTGTTCCCGTTCTGTGGATTACTGCTGCCATAGACATGAATAAGGCAGCTGAAGCAAGTGCATGATTTAGTATATGCATTAAACCACCTATTGTTCCATATGTTCCACCAAGTGCTAAGGCTAATACAATGTATCCGGAGTTGCTCACTGTCGAGAAAGCGATTAGTTCTTTTACATCTTCCATTCGTATTGCCATTATCGTTCCAGCCACAATTGAAATTCCACCCAGCCAGGCCAGCGCGTAATTAACCAGTGTAATGCCTTCAATGGATGGAAGCCAGCTAAATATACTACTGGAGGGAATTACTGCTACTATAATGAATAATAAATAAGCACCAATTTTCGTGAGCGCACCTGATAATATTGGACTGAATTCGTCAGGCGCAGTTGAATGAGAACCTCTCAACCATATGTGAAGAGGGAACGAACCTGCTTTTGCAAGTACCATAATTCCAAAAAGCACGAAAATCAGGATTTTTGAGCTGTCAGGGGCTGTCTTCAGTTTTTCAGCTACTTCAAAATAATTGACTGTTCCAAAGTTTTTCAATATGAAGAATATGGCGTAAAACATAGAATACGTTCCAACAGCGCTAATGGAAACATATTTAATGGCTTCTCGAAAAGATTTTTTCTTATCCATTACTATCATTATCAGCGATGACCAGGTTGAAATCTCCCAAAAAATCATGAGCGTCAAGAAATCCATCGAGAGTGTTGAACCAATAGCTCCAGCAGATACAAGACTTAAAAGAAAAAGTTTTACCGGAGTTTTTTTCTTTATTGAGAACGTGAAAATGGCTGACATTGAAATAATTAACATTATTATAGAAGCAAAATACCAATTAATTGGCGTAAAGCCGAAACTGAGTTTAATTCCTTCTATAATCTCAAATTTACTTATTGTATTTATATTTCCTTTTTGTAAAAGAATGAAAGCAAATAGAAAAACCTGTACAAGTAAAAATAACGCATAGGCTATTTTATGACTATACCTGGCCAGTAAATACAGGAAAGGGCCAGCCAAAAGACTTATCAATAACATTAAGTCAAAGCCCATTCACATCACTCCCATCGGACTATTACCCAGTTGAACTGATAGATCTCCAATTTTGTTGAAAAAGTCAAGACTGGACTGCGGTAAAATACCAAAAATTATTATAATAAAAACAGCTATAAGACCAGCTAATGCAAGCCCAAAGGGAATAGGAGTCCTTTTTTCGCTTAACTTTGCGTATGGTTTTACAAGATTAAAAATCCATCTAAAATAATAAGTGGCTTCAATTGCTGCAGTTATTAGAATTATTGCAGGTATCCATGCAGATTTGTCAATAGTCGCCGAAATGATGTAGAGTTTAGAATGGAATCCGAAGAATAAAGGCATACCTGCAATTGTTAAAGCACCTGCACCAAATAAAAGTGACAAAAGAGGAGACTTTCTACCAATTCCAGAAATGTCATCTATGTTATCACTCCCTACCACAAGCATAATTTGAGATGCTACCGAAAAAAGCAATAATTTTCCAAAACCATTGTTTAAAACCAGCATAGAAGCACCTATAAGAGACTTAGAACTTCCAATTCCAATCATCGTGAGAATAATTCCGGCCTGGGCAATACTAGAATATGCAAGCATTTTTTTCATTCTCTTCTGACTGAAGGCAAGAATTTCTCCGACAACTGCTGTAATAACCCCCAGGATTATTGTAAGTTCATTTAGTTTTCCAGAATTTATCATAAAGACGATTATCCGTAAAAAGGCTGATATCATTGCTATTGGAAGCACAGAAGCAAGGATAGTGGAACTCCTGCCCGAAGCATTTGCATATACATCAGGTGCCCATCCATTAAAAGGGAATAGCTTGGTTTCAACACCCAATCCTACTATCATTAGTAATCCTGCTACTAATAACACATCAGGATTCATTGATGTTACCTTTGACACAACATCAGCCATATTCAGTGTTCCAGTTGAAGCATAAATCACTACCACACCAAGAAGGTAAAAAGACGAAGCAATAGAACCCAAAATTAAATATTTAAATGAAGCGAGTTTACTTACAGCTTCAGTTCCAGATGAAGCCATAATATAAGCTGCAACTGCAGAAATCTCCAGGAATACAAAAAGATTAAAAAGATCTCCTGTAAGAAGGATTCCGTTAAC
This sequence comes from Kosmotogaceae bacterium, assembly GCA_049975465.1. GTDB lineage: Bacteria > Thermotogota > Thermotogae > Petrotogales > Kosmotogaceae > JASMTM01. Next base: position 9,013 of record JBNGCV010000039.1, read on the forward strand.
TGCAGCTAGAGAAAGCATAAAAGCAATAGAATTTTTTTCTGGTTTTTTTATTACCTCAGCTGAGGTAGTCATAAGTGCGAGCAAGAATATTATATTGATTGTCAATAAGAAAAGACGCGTAATATCATTGACCACAAGGTTAATGCCGTAAGGTGGTGCCCAACCTCCTATTATGTAGCTTTCAATACCGTTTCCATTGAATATAAAAAAACTCAAAGTAACATTTATTATAGAAGAAATCCAGAGAAAAACTTTTGAAAATTTACCTGCAAAAATACCTAAAAACGCGAGACCAAGTGGTAAGGCAATCAACCATACGGGGTTCATGAATTATCCCCCCTTATTTCATCTAATTCTATCGTTCCGTATGATTCCTTTATTTTTAATACAAGAGAAAGGGCAAGAGCTGTTACTGCAACACCTATAACAATAGCTGTAAGAACCAAAGCTTGAGGAAGAGGATCCACGAAATTCATGGAACTGCTGTTCACTATTGGAGAAAGAATGGGGATTTTTCCTTCAGCTACATAACCCAGTGAAACAATAAAGAGATTAACACCAAGTTCAGCAATATTAAGTGAAACCACCAGTTTTACGAGATTTTTCTGTGATAATAAGCCATAAATACCAACTGCTATGAGCATTACTGAAAAATACTGAATCATTTTTCTTCCTCCTCTGCAAAGAAATCATCGAGGAGTCCAGAGAGTTCCGCTCCAACTTTCAAACCGATTATGGAATAAACAACGGGGGCTATTCCAGCACTAAAAAGATTGCCTATGGTTCCAGTAGGCAGGAAATTTTGAAGGAATGAACCAGTAATAATTAAGCCAGCGATTCCTATTACTACATATAAAAAACCCATAGAGCCTTCGAGAAATTTGAGGAGTTTTGACACTCTTTTATCATCTTCAACTACAAGCATTAACAGTGTGCTAGCTGCTATTATTGTTCCTCCAGGGAATCCACCGCCAGGAGTAAGGTGGCCATGAGTAAAAACATATACCCCAAAAACTAGTAAGAGAGCGACTATGATTCTGGCAGATATTTTTAAAATTGGGTTGACAGAAATAGCTAGCCTTTTCCGTTTACCTCCACCTATAAGTATGGCTACTCCTGTAGTTGCAATAAAAAGAACAGTGACTTCACCAAGAGTATCGAAAGAACGGTAGTTAACCACAATTGAAGTAACCATGTTTGCTGAACCACTTTCAGCATTATTCGTTTGACCACAAATAATTTCACCTGCATCTTCACTTACAGATTTTGATATATACCTATTAGAGACGCGTTTTGCCAAATTAACTTCTCCGAATTTTGGAATGCCCATTAGTGATTTTGAATCTGAATTAAGAATACTTACAAACATAACAAAAAAAAGGAAAGCAATTATTGCAGCTACGACTTTTTTCATTCAGATTTTCCCCTCCCCAGTCGCTTCAAAGTAAGAAGAAAAATTGCGGTTGTAAATCCAGCTCCTACCGAAGCTTCAGTTATAGCGACATCTGGCGCTTTTAACAACACAAAAGAAACCACTGCAAGTAAACTTGACAGAGAAAGCATTACAACTGAAGTGATCAATTTTTTTGCTTCAATTGCTACAATTGCACTGATAACAAGTACGATTCCTATGATAAAAGAAATAACATTCATTTGTCTGCGCCTCCCTTTTTTGAAAGGTATTCTTTTATGTCAGTTCTCGAATCCGGTTTCACTCCAGCTTTCAACGAAGCCCTAGCTAGCGCAGAACTGCCAACGGGGTTTGTGATGGCTATAAATGCTATTATAATAATGGTCTTTAGGAGCCATTCAGGGTGAGTAAACCCGACACCTAGTATCAATGAAAAAGAACCTAGGGTTGTAGCTTTCGTACCAGCCTGTAGTCTGTTGTAAACATCTGGCATTCTGAAAATTCCAAGCCCGCCAAGTAGGTAGAAAAGCGAACCAAAAGTTATGAGAACATATCCTGTTATTTCCATAATCATTTTTTACCCTCCAGATAACGCGCCACAATTACTGTTTCAAGAAAGGAAAGTGCAGCATAAACAAGAGCTATATCAAGAAAGAGAGCGTTTTCCTCTATAAACGCAAACAGCACAATAACACCGGTGATTATGACATTCATAACATCAAGAGCAGCAACCCGGTCAGATAATGTGGGACCGAGCAGTATTCTCAACAATGAAAACAGTGCACCAATAAATATCAGGGAAAGATAAATCATAAATACAGTCATTCAAAAATCCCCCCAATCCTTTTCTCTAAACTACCAACTATTGCCTTTTTTATTTTTTTAGGATCGTCAGTTTTTATGTCAATCCAGTGAACATAAATGCAATCGTCATCGATTTCAAGACTGAGTGTACCCGGGGTAAGCGTTATTGAATTCGCAAGAGTTAGTTTTGAGATATCGCCTTTTAAGTTCAGATGTATTTTGACAATAGCCGGGTTTATTGGCAAAGAAGGACTTAGGACTCTCCTGGCAACATCGAGATTTGCTTTAACCATAGCCACAATAAATGTCGGAAGATACAAAAAAATGAATTTGAGAACTCTTATGGGAAAGTCTATACCTATTCTTAATCTCGAGTATCTGGTTATGATAGCAGCAACAATTATGGCAACGATAAAGCCTGTTAAGATTTCTGAAAAGATAATGGCAGATGCAAAACCAATCCACATTATAAGTGTCAGTAAAAAAACAGAAATATAACTCAAGATCATAATTCAGCCCCCCTTTTTGTGAATTTGTGAAATAATTAACTATAACAAAAGTTATTATACCATAACCGGGTTGAGGTATCATAATCATAAATAAACTAATTTTTTACAGTTAATAATGAAAATTTCCATAAAATTATAGGCACTCTTTTGATTACTGAAGAACAGCTATTTGATCTTTAGACAGCGTAGAATTAATTAATGGTTAAAATTTTAAACTAATATGAGGTGATTTGTTTGAACAATAAAAAAACAGTTGAGGTTAACTCACAGGAGATACTAAATTTAGTTTTTGACCTTGTAGTGAATTTTTCTA
>JBNGCV010000040.1:0-11529 GCA_049975465.1 Kosmotogaceae bacterium
CACTTTTCAATGACCCTCTCTCCCGCTCTATCCCAGCGCAATCCCTATATTACCACTCACTCCCTCCACTGTCAAGTTACATCTTTACTTACCTTCTCTTTTCTAATTTGTGAATTAATTAAAGTTCAAAACTTATAGTTCCATTGTTTTCTTTAGAACTCAGTAATGACACATTCCATTCGCCTGTTAAATACCTATTTATGACTTCGTTTACCTCAGTTACAGTTAGAGAATCAATATTTCCCAATAATTCTTCAATGGATGATGGGTAGCCCATGGTAATCATCTCATCAATGTGCCGACTCATTGTTGCCAAAGTACTTTCAGTGCTCATCATCAATTTACCTTTCAATCTTTCTTTGCCATAATTCAGTTCATTACTTTTAACACCATTTCCTTTCAGACGAAGAAGTTCTCTTCTTATACTGTATAATAACTTATAGAGGTTTCTTGGGTTTGTTGAAGCATTTATAAAGAAAGACCCAAAATCCCTGTAAGCAATATATTCTGAATGTATGTTATATACCATACCCTGTTTTTCACGGATGTTATGAAACAGTATTGAACTCATTCCACTTCCAAAAAAAACGTTAAACACTCTAAATGCCTCAAAGTCTTTTTCATTATTCCTTCCAGGTCCTGGTTTAGAAAGCAATATGTGACTCTGTTTTAAATCTTTTTTAACTTCTGAAAAATACACCGGCCCTTCTTCGATTTTACCCATGATAGTGCTATTTTCACTATTTGAACCCCGAATACTAGAAAGCATGTTTTTAATTTTCTCAAGCACTTCATTGCTGTAATTTCCTGTTATTGCAAATATCATTTTATTGGATGAGTACATCTGATTATGAAATTCAGATATTTGAGCTTTACTAAACCCTTCAACAGTTTTTCTGGTGCCTAAAACAGGTCGCCCGTAATTTTTATCCCATATCTTCCTTATTGTCATATCATAAATATAATCTAATGGATCATCCTCAGCTTCAGAAATTTCTTCAAGAATCACTTGTTTTTCCAATTGAATTGCCTGTTCATCAAATGATGGATTTAGGACAAGATCATATAATATTTCTAGGGCATCATCAAAATGAGTAACTGGCATTTGAGCAAAATAGACCGTTGCTACTCTACCAGTGTATGCGTTCAATGTGCCACCTACTCTTTCAATTGGTTCTTTAATATCAAATGTGTTTCTGGTTTTGGTTCCTTTAAATACTGTATGCTCAACAAAATGGGAAATACCAGAATTATCATCTCTCTCGTATGCTGAACCTACCTTCACTGCGAAAGCAATAGATACAGTTTTTCTGTCACCCATATGCTGGCTTACAAGTGTTGCATTATTGGCTAGTTTTTCTACTTTCGTTGATGATATTGCGCTGGAAGTGATTCTCATCTTCTTCTTCCGCCTTTGTTATCCCTTCTTTGGTTATTATGTTTCCCAGATCTGTTCCTTTCAGATTTCTTATCATCTTTAATTTCAACACCATAACGTTTGAGCTGAATTCTTCCCATATCATCGATGGCTGTAACCTCAACTTTTACTTTAGAACCAATCTCTTTATCTTTTAGAAATTGTTTAATGTGTTCTCCAAGTTTGGATGAATGTAGTAATCCAACCTTACCTGGAGCCAGTTCAACAAATACACCATAAGGTTCTATCCTCGTAATTGTTCCTTCAAATACGGCACCGGCCTCTACATCCTTTATCATGGTTTGTATCACGCTCATCAGATCCTCAATTTTCTCTCTATTTTCACCAATGATTTTTACTTGTCCTGTTTCGTCATCTATAAATATTTTCGCTTCGTAATCACCACTAAGCTTTTTTATGACTCTTCCACCTGGACCAATTAGCTCTCCAATTTTATCCTGTGGAACATCAATAACTTTTATTGTTGGCGCGTAGTTAGAAAGTTCCTTGTTGGGTTCTGGAATAACATCGTACATAATGTCAAGAATATGCATTCTTGCATCACGTGCTTGATGCAAAGCTTTAAGCATGAGTTCTTCTGAAACTCCTGATACCTTAACATCCATCTGAAATGCAGTTATTCCATCCCTTGTACCCGCTACTTTGAAATCCATATCACCGTAATGGTCTTCATTACCCAGGATATCAGTTAAAACTTTTGTGTCATCTTCCTCTTGAATAAGACCCATTGCCACACCAGCCACATGTTTTTTCAATGGAACCCCGGCTGCCATCAAGGCAAGCGATCCAGAGCATACCGTGGCCATTGATGATGATCCATTGGATTCAAGAATTTCAGAAACTATCCTTATCGTATAGGGGAACTCCTCATCGGACGGAACCATATTCTTTAATGAACGTTCTGCAAGATGTCCATGACCAATTTCCCTTCTGCCAGGACCTCTAAGCCTTTTTACCTCACCTGTACTGAAGGGAGGGAAGTTGTAATGAAGCATAAATGTTTTTGAACCGTCTTCAAACAGTGTATCAATAATTTGCTCATCTATGGGAGCACCTAAGGTAACTGTACCCAAACTCTGTGTTTCCCCTCTGGTGAATAACGCTGATCCATGTGCTCGAGGAAGAAGATTTACTTCACAACTAATTGGTCTAATATCTGTTGTCTTCCTTCCATCCATTCGTAAATCTCTTTCTATGATCCTTCTTCTCATGTATTTTTTTACTCTTTCTTCATAGTGTTCCTTTAGAAACCCTTCAACTTCAGTAAATTCTTCTTCTGGTAGTTCCTCATCTAAATCTTCTTTTAACTTATCAATTAGTTCATTTCTAAATTCCTTTAGCTTTCTTGATTTTGCCTGTTTCCCCTCAATGTTAAAGGCTTCTTCAATTTTTGAGTCATCTATCAATTTATCAAAACTCCCTATGATTTCTTCCGGTTTTTTAGGGATCTCTATTTCCCACTTTTCTATCTCAAACTCAGAAATAATTTCTTTCTGAAATTCAATGAGTTCTTTGATTGCTTCATGAGCTTTTTTCAGTGCCTCCACCATTACCTCTTCGGAAACTTCTTTTGCTTCACCTTCAACCATAGTTACAGCATCTTCTGTACCGGCAACAACAACATCTATCTTACTCTTTTTTAGCTGTTCAACGCTCGGAAATAATACAAATTCTCCATCAATGTATCCGATCTTCACGCCTGCAACAATTCCCTCAAAAGGAATCGGAGAAAGATTAAGAGCTAGAGAGCTAGAAAATATCCCCATAGTATCGGGTGGATTATCTGTATCAGCAGATAGCACTGTGATAATTATTTGAACTTCATTTGTCATACCATCAGGGAATAACGGTCTTAAAGGTCTATCTATAAGCCTTGCGGAAAGTATTGCATTTTCGCCAGGTCTACCCTCTCTTTTTATGAATCCGCCAGGTATTTTACCAGCTGCATAAAATTTTTCCTGATATTCTACGGTTAAGGGAAGAAAATTTACTCCTTCATTTCTTTCCTCTGAGCCTCCAACCGTAGTTAGTAAAGCAGATTCGTCAAATTTTACAAAACAAGCACCATCAGCTTGTTTGGCCATTTTACCGTGTTCAACAACAAGTTTTTTTCCAAAAATTTCACGTTCCCATTTTTTAAATTCAGTCATTTTCACACCTCTTTTAACCCCAGTTCACTTAACTTTTTTTATTATACAGCAAGTTAAACATTTCTTTCTAAGTAAATAATTAGTAAATTAAAGGGGAGCGAAAGCGCCCCCCAATTAGTATTTTGCTCGTTTTGGATTATCCGCGTAAACCAAGTTTAGAAATGATTTCTTTATAAACCTGTGGTTTGTTCTGTTTCAGGTATCTAAGCATGCGCCTTCTTCTTCCAACCAATTTAAGCAAACCTCTCCTTGAATGAAAATCCTTTGGATGATCCTTTAAGTGCTTCGCAATGTGAGAAATCCTCTCGGTAAGTATAGCAATTTGTACTTCAATTGATCCTGTATCTTTTTCGTGAATTTGATACTCCTTTATAAGGTTGTCTTTTTCCATCTATATACCTCCTATTTGGTTCCTCTAGCCAAGTAAAGGACTGCACCATTTACTGAGCCAGGGCCAATTTATTGTAACGGGTTCTTCCTTCATTGTCAAGTGCAGTCGATGTTATAGATTGTAAAAGGAGTCTTTCCCAAGATATCTGGCATTTTCACCCAATTCTTCTTCTATTCTCAACAACTCGTTGTATTTAGCTATTCTTTCGCTTCTTGACGCTGAACCAGTTTTTATCATACCTGAGTTTGTCGCCACAGCGAGATGAGAAATAAATGTGTCTTCAGTTTCACCTGAACGGTGAGACACAACACATGTCAAGCCATGTTTTTGAGCATATTCGATAGTTTTAAGCGTTTCCGTGACAGAGCCAATCTGGTTTAACTTAATAAGTATAGAATTTGAGCAACTGTTTTCTATTCCTTTCTTGAGTCTTTTGATGTTTGTTACATAAAGATCATCACCAACGATTTGAATTCTATCACTTAATTGTTCTGTCATTTTTGTGAACCCTTCCCAATCTTCTTCGAAAAAAGGATCTTCAATAGAAATGACTGGATACTTGGTTACCAGATCTTCATAATAATCCAGTAATTTCTCAGTAGTTTTTTCTTCACCATCAACCATATAAACCTTCTTTTCTTCATCATAGAATGAGTCAGCTGCACTATCAAGGGCAATGAAAATCTCTTCACCCGGTTTATAACCTGCTCCTTCAATCGCTTTAATAATATTCTGTATTGCTTCCTCATTGTTAGAAAGATTCGGTGCAAATCCTCCTTCGTCGCCAACAGACGTTACATGGCCGGCTTTGTTCAACGTTTTTTTGAGGTGATGGAAGGTTTCTACACCCGCTCTCAAGGCTTCTTTAAAACTTTCAAACCCAGTTGGTACAATCATGAATTCCTGTATTTCTAGACTGTTATCTGCATGTTGACCACCATTGACTATATTCATGAAAGGTACGGGTAGCAGTTTTGTGTTGGCGCCTCCTAAATATCTATAAAGTGGAATCTCAAGATACTTCGAAGCAGCCCTTGCCACAGCCATAGATACAGCGAGAATTGCATTAGCACCAAGTTTATCTTTATTTTCAGTACCATCCAGTTTCAGTAAAGAACGATCCATCTCTAGTTGATCAAGTGCATTTAAGCCAATGACTTCAGGCGCAATAATCTCATTTATGTTTTCAACTGCCTTTATTACACCTTTGCCCATGAATCTTTCCTTATCACCGTCTCTAAGCTCTAGAGCTTCAAACTTTCCAGTTGATGCTCCAGAAGGCACAATTGCCCTGGCTGTTGTTCCATCGTCAAGCCATACTTCAGCTTCAACTGTAGGATTCCCTCTTGAATCAAGTACTTCCCTTGCCACTAAATCTACTATTTGTGCATACATAATCACACCTCCTATTCAGGTATTACAAGTGTACCAATGTCTTCTTGTTTTATTGCCTTTAATAAGTTATCTGATTTGAAAAAATTAATAATTACAAGGGGTATTTTTTTACGCCAGCAAAGCGAAAAAGCTTCTCGATCCATTATCTTCAAATCTCTTCCAATGGCTTCTTTAAAACTAACTTTTGAGATCTTCTCGGCTGAAGGATCTATTCTTGGATCTGTTTCATATATGCCATCTACTTTTGTACCTTTAATTACAACATCTGCCTTGAATTCAGCTGCTCTAATAATTGCAGCTGTATCCGTAGTGAAAAAAGGTAGTGTGGTTCCACCTGCAAAAATCACGATTTTACCCTCAGCAAGCTCATCATCAATTTTATCATATTCAAAGCTTTTGATAGCTGGCATGTTAACCTGTGAGCTTACTGTAATTGCCGGTAAATCAGCTTTATTAAATTCACTTTTCAAATAGAGTGCATTAATTGTTGTTCCTAACATTCCGATACTATCGGCTATACAACCATCTACAGTTTTTAGTTGCTTACCTCGAAAAAGATTTCCTGCACCGATCACAAGAATTAACTGGGTTCCAATCTTTAGAGCCTTTTTGATTTCACCGATTAGATACTCTATTCTTTTCTCATCAAAACCCTTTTCTCCTTCTCCACTTAATATTTCACCACTAAGCTTCAATACAACTCTGCGATACATATCAAACCCCCAAAAAAAGGTGAGCAAAAGCTCACCTGACTCTATGATTATTCTTCACCAATTTCCCATCTGACAAATCTTCCTATTTCAATATTCTCTCCTGTTTTTGATACAAGCTCTACAATTAAATCTTTTATTGATTTTCCCTTCTCAAAAACATATTCATGCTCTAAAAGACAGTTTGTTTGATAGAAATCTTCTATCTTATTATCTACGATTTTTTCAACAATGTGATCTGGTTTGCCTGATTCTTTCATTTGTTCTTTGTATATTTCCCTTTCTTTTTCTATAACTTCTTCTGGTATATCCTCTCTTTTTACCCAGCGAGGTTTCATTGATGCAATCTGCAGTGATATCTTATGAGCAAGTTCTTTAAACTCCGGCGTATTCGCAACGAAATCTGTATTACAATTGAGTTCAAGAAGAACACCGATTTTATCGTTATGATGGATATAGGAATAAATAATACCTTCAGTTGCAGCTCTGGAGGCAACTTTTTCAGCCTTAGTTACACCTTTTTTCCTCAAAAATTCCTTGGCTTCTTCATAGTCACCATCCGTTTCAACAAGTGCCTTTTTACAGTCCATCATACCTGCGCCGGTCATGTCTCTTAGCTTTTTCACCATATCAGCAGTGATATCTGCCATATTTTGATACCCTCCTTCATCCACAAATTCTTTGTCAATTATATCGTAAATTTTACGTCAAATCTTCCTCTACAGTTAAATTTGCTAATTACTCTTATAAAGCTCCTTTAATTTTACTGCAACCTTTTCTGGAACCCATGATGCTACATCTCCACCGAACTGAACAATCTCCTTCACCATTGATGAAGATATGTATGAGTACTCGTTATCCGTCATTAGAAAAAAAGTTTCCATATTATTGTACAGCGCCTTATTAGCATGCGCCATCTGAAGTTCATGCTCAAAATCAGATATAACTCTTAAGCCTCTTATTACAACTTTAATAGAGTTCTGCTTCAAAAAATCTACAAGTAATCCGTCATGTGAAATTACCTCTACATTTTTAAAATCTTTCAGAGAATCCATAGCCATTTCGGTACGCTCTTTGAAGCTAAAAGAATAGTTTTTTCTAACATTATATGTTACTAGAACGATTATTTTTTCAAAAATCTCAGCAGAGCGTTCAATTATATCAATATGGCCATAGGTTATTGGGTCAAAAGATCCTGGATAAACAGCCTCCATAGAATCACTCACTTTCTTCTTCAATTGACATCTCCACTTTCTTCTTGTTTGTCAATTCTTTACCGATGTTAAGTAAATCCCTTATAGTAGTTTTACCTAATTCATCCATCATTGCTTTGTAAAGATTAAACCACACGTATTTAACGACGCATTCATTATGTTCCTCACATTTCTCACTATCGTGAATGCAAACAAAGGAATTAAGTGGTTTATCAAGATTTAAGATTACATCTTTGACCAGGATCTTTTCTGGAGATTTTGTAAGACCATACCCACCATACCTTCCACGAACAGATTTCACTATTCCATTTTGCCTTAACTCACCGAGTATTTTTTCTAGAAAATCAGCTGGGACCTTTGTTCTATTTGCAATTTCAACCAATGATAGTTTTTTGACTCCTTCATCTTCTGCTTTTGCAAGTTCATATAAAGCTTTTAACGCATAACTACTCTTCACCGTGAAGCCCATTTGATACCACCTCTCCATCTTCAGATTCCAGCAGGGCGTTAACAAAAACTTTGGAATCAAAGGGTTTAAGATCATCGGCTTTTTCACCTACACCTAAGAATTTTATAGGTAATTGAAGTTCTTTCGCAATAGCAAAAACGATACCACCTTTGGCTGTGCCATCAAGTTTTGTGAGGACAATTCCACTTACATTCACAGCTTCAGTAAATTTCTTTGCCTGCACAAGCCCATTTTGTCCTGTTGTTGCATCAATAGTAAGTAATACTTCATGAGGCGCTCCAGGTACCACTTTTGAAACAACTCTATGTATTTTCCTTAGTTCCTCCATAAGATTTCGTCTGGTATGAAGTCTGCCAGCTGTATCGATAAAAACCATATCCTTATTCTTACTCTTTGCATGACTCACAGCATCATAGGCAACTGCAGCTGCATCAGCCCCCTGTTTTTGCACAATTACTTCCACTCCAACAAACTTCCCCCACTCTTTAATCTGTTCTATGGCAGCAGCTCTAAAAGTGTCACAAGCAGCGAGCACTACTGATTTCCCTTGATCATTGTAAATTTTTGCGAGTTTGCCAAGTGTTGTCGTTTTTCCGGTTCCATTAACACCAACTATAGAAATGACTTCTGGTTTATTCAGTTCGATATTTTTTTCCTCAATTTTCAGAATTTCTATTAAAATTTCGCGAAGTGCCATCAAAGGATTGTCATAATTCTCACTTCTTTCTTTGAGCTCATCAATAACATAATTCACTGTTTCAATACCCATGTCTGAAAGAATTAATAGTTCTTCTATCTCTTCTATGTTTTCTTGATCAAGTTTAGAACCGGATAATGCTGCTTTTATTTTATTAAAAAAAGTTTCTCTAGTTTTTTTAAGCCCATCTTTAAATTTCGAAAATAAACCCATTACAAGAACCCCCGTTAAATCGTGGGATTATAACTCCGAAGTAACTCTTCAACTTTATCAAATATCTGTTCAATACCATTTTCGAAAGATACATCAATTTGTTCACCTGAGTTCCTCAATTTGAGCTCGATCTTTTTGTCTTTAATTTTTCTTCCCAGGGTAACTCTTAATGGAATCCCTATTAAATCAGCGTCCTTAAATTTTGCACCGGGAGAAAGATTTCTGTCGTCTATTAATACCTCGAAACTTCGTTTTTCTATGCCTTGTTTCAACTCTTCTGAAAGTTTTATTTTATTCTCATCATCACCCAATATGGTTATGATTACATGAAAAGGCGAAATGGCAAGGGGCCATAATATTCCATTTTTATCATGTAGCTGTTCAACGGCAGCCTGCAATGTTCTTGATATACCCCAACCATAACAACCCATTATGTAAGGTTTATTTTTACCATTTTCATCCATAAAGGTTGCATTCATCTTTTCTGAGTACTTCGTTCCAAGCTTAAATATCTGCCCTAGTTCTATACCACGCGTTGATTTTAGCGCTCTTCCGCAGTGAGGACAAGGATCCCCTTCATTAACTGTCTTTAGATCTGCCCAGTCGTCTATTTTGAAGTCTCTCTCAGGACAAACATTTACTAAATGGAAATCCTTTTTCATTCCACCTACAACAAATTCATCCATTTCTCTGATACTGTAGTCTGCAATTATTTTCACATTCTGCTTAGGTTTAACAGGTCCGAGAAATCCGATTGGTACACCAAACTCTTCATAGACCTCTTCAGGATCAACCATCTGCAAGCTTTGATCCTTAGATACAGCCTTCAATTTTGCCTCGTTTATTACTTCGTTGCCTTTGATCAAAGCCATTAGATAACCTTCTCTACCTTTATAAAGTAAAGATTTCACTATGTCCGATTTTTTCCTATTTAAAAATTCCGCTACTTCCTCTACGGTTTTCACTGAAGGTGTGTGTATTAGCTCTGGTTGAGGTTTATCTTCACAACTAAAAGCGAAAGCCCCTTTATCTATTTTATATTCAGCCCTTTCATCAGTTGCTGCATAACCACATTCACAATACAAAATTTTAGACTCACCATTATCCGCTAGAGCACAGAACTCATGAGATTCACTACCACCAATTGTTCCTGTGTCAGCTTCAACAACTCTATATTTCAATCCAACTCTATTCATAATTTTGCTGTAAGCACCATAAAAATCCCTGTAGCTATCATCCAAAGAATTCCAATTTGTATGAAAGGTATACGCGTCTTTCATAATAAATTCTCTGGCCCTCATTAATCCAAAACGAGGCCTTATTTCATCTCTGTACTTATTTGCTATCTGAAATAACGACAATGGAAATTGTTTATATGAGTTCAATTCATTTCTAAGTACCGCTGTGATTATCTCCTCATGTGTTGGTCCTAGTGTGAAATATCTTTCATTTCTATCTTTTAATTTCATCATTTCAGGGCCATAATCGTCCCACCTACCCGTTTCATGCCACAACTCAGCAGGTTGAATGATGGAAAGTATAATTTCCTGGCTTCCTATTTTTTTCATCTCTTCTCTAACAATATTTTGAATCTTTTCCAAAACTCTTAATCCCAGAGGGAGATAAACATATACGCCGGCAGCTACCTTTCTCACAAATCCCCCTCTAATTAACAGTTTGATACTGGGTAGATCAGCATCTGAAGGAGCTTCACGTAATGTAGGAGCATAAAATTCTGAAAAATGCATAGGTACCCTCCTTTATTGTTGACCATTTCTGTGAGATTATATCATGCTTATGGAACTATTACTTTGACTCTGATATAATCTAAGCAGTGAGAGGAGGTATCTTAACTATGTCAATTCTGGAAAAACAGGAAGCCCTTAAAACCTATGTAGAAAATGTAAGAAAAGCGTCAAGATTCCTTAATGAAAGAATAAGCAAAAGGCCTGAAATAGCAGTAATTCTTGGTACCGGTCTTGCCAAAGTTGCAGAAACAATAGATATTGAACAGACATTTGCATATGATGAGATACCAGAATTTGCAAAGTCAACGGCACCGGGCCACAAAGGCGAATTAAAATTGGGAACTTATCATGGAAAAAATCTTGTTCTTCTAAATGGTCGATTTCACTATTACGAAGGCTACGATATGAAAAAAGTTACCTCCCCTATAAGAGTTATGCAGGAGCTTGGAGTTGAAACAATTATTGTTACAAATGCAGCAGGTAGCCTTAACCCAGACTTCGAGGTTGGCATCCCAATGATCATAACAGATCATATCAATTTCACGGGAGATAATCCTCTTATAGGCCCGAATTTCGAAGAATGGGGACCAAGATTCCCGGATATGAGTGAACCCTATAATAAAGAATTAAGAGATCTTACACTTCATAGTGCCAAAGAACTGGGATTTAGTATTTATGAAGGAGTTTATGTTGGTGTAGCGGGTCCCAATTTTGAAACTCCAGCTGAACTGAGAATGCTACGTCATTTTGGTGCTGATGCTGTTGGAATGTCTACAATACCCGAAGTTATAACAGCAAGGCATGCCGGGATAAAGGTTTTAGGGATTTCAGCCATATCTGATAGAGCAGTTGCAGATGATTTAGAGCCTCTGACTGCAGAAGAAGTAATAGAAGCTGCCAAAAAATGTGGTAGAACACTTTCATCTATAATTTTAAAACTAATATCAAAATTATGAAATTTTTGTTTGAAGCTTAATTAATTTAAGAGTAAACTTATACCAAACAAAGAAGTCAGATCGAAAGCGATCTGACTTTTTTTGACCACTGGAACCCGAGTTCGACAGAAAAAAGGTTAAATAGGCACAAAAAGGAAGAAGAGAAGTA
>JBNGCV010000041.1:0-11225 GCA_049975465.1 Kosmotogaceae bacterium
GGTTTTTTCTCGGACTCTCGGTTCTCGTGTTTTAAAGGTTTTGGTAACGTACAACGAACAACCGACAACGCACAACGTGTTTTGGTATAGGGTTTTTTCTCGGACTCTCCGTTTTACAATGGGCGTGTTTTTGTACTAGTCGGTTCACGGAAAACGGTTCACGTGTTTTGAACTTTCGATGGACGATGAACGTGTTTTTTCTCTGTGCTCGAATCTCGTTTTTTTAAAGGGATGGTGTATAAATGGATTCTGAAAATGTTCATAGAATAAATTTGAATGATAAAGAAATAATACTCATTGGTACCGCGCATGTTTCGAAAAACAGTGCTGAAGAGGTAAAAGAAGTAATTGAAGAGGAACAGCCTGATTCAGTATGCGTGGAGCTTTGTGAATCTCGCTATCGTTCGATTCAGGACAAAGATAAATGGAAAAATACCAATATTTTTAAAGTCGTGAAAGAAAAAAAGTCATTTCTTTTATTGACCAACATGATACTGTCTTCTTTTCAGAAGCGTATGGCAAAGCAGCTTGGAATAAATCCTGGCCAGGAAATGCTTCAGGGAATTCAGTCTGCAAAAGATAATGAAGCAGAACTTGTTCTTGCTGACAGAGATATTCAAATCACCTTCAGAAGAATATGGAACAGTCTTGGTTTTTTTGGCAAATTTAAGTTGTTCTTTTTAATTATAATGAGTGCTTTGAGTAACGAGGAAATAACTGAAGAGGAGCTGGAAAAATTAAAATCACAGGATGTGCTTACATCAGCCTTAAGTGAGCTGTCTAAGGCATTTCCACAGCTGAAGGAATTGTTAATTGATGAAAGAGATATGTATCTTTCTCAGAAGATAAAAGAAGCTCCGGGGAAAAAGGTTGTTGCTGTTGTCGGGGCAGGGCATGTTCCTGGAATAAAAGAGAACATCGAAAAAGAACAGGATCTGGAAGGGCTTAATGAAATACCGCCAAAGTCAAATGTTGGCAAGATAATTGGCTGGAGTATTCCGGTAGTAATAATCGCTCTAATTTTATCAACAATTATTGTAAACAGAGATGCCGGAATCAATCAGATTTTAAGCTGGATACTATGGAATGGTTCTTTGTCAGCTTTGGGTACAATTGCTGCTTTAGGTCATCCACTATCTATACTTACAGCTTTTGCGGTGGCACCTATTAGCTCACTAAACCCTGTTCTTGCGGCGGGATGGTTTGCAGGATTAGTAGAAGCGTTTGTAAGAAAACCCACAGTAGAAGATATGGAAAATCTTTCTGAAGATATCTATACTTTTAAAGGATTCTGGAAAAATAAGGCAACCAGAGTTCTGCTGGTTGTTGTTTTGGCGAACGTAGGTAGTGTAATTGGAACTATTATTGGTGGAGCTGAGGTAGTCAGGGGATTTTTGAATACATTCTTTGGATAGGTGCATTCATTTTATGGTTGCAATTAAGTTTTCGGCGTATTTGATATCATTATGTGTTGTGATTTTTGGATTTGGGAATGTTGAAGGTATTATAATTACTTCACCGATATATTTTTTATAAAGTTGTACCTCATCGGTAGCAATATTAGATTCTTCGATTCCACGTTTATGAGCTTCCAGTATCTCATTATAAACAAATCCTTGTGGAGTCTCAGCCAGCCAGAATTTTTCTCTCGGCGGTGAGTCAATAACTTTACTGTTTTCTGCTTTGTATATGGTTTCATTTGCGGCTCTTGCAAAAACAGCACCGCATCCCGGTTTTATATTGCTCAATATTGTATCTATATATTCTCGGTCAAAAAGAGGCCTGACAGCATCGTGTATCAGCACTTTATCCGGTGAATTGTTGTTCAAATATTCAAGTCCTTTATAAACAGATTTTTGACGGGAATTACCACCTTCAACCAGTTCAATATTTTCAAGATTATATTTTATGAGTAATTTTCTTGTCAGTTTTTCCCATTTTTTGTTTATTACGAGAATAACCCTGTTTATACAAGAAGATCTGTGGAATATCTCCACAGATCTGATAAAAATCTCTTTTCCCCTCAATTGAACAAACTGCTTTGGGAGGGAACCTCCAAAACGTTTTCCGGAGCCACCTGCGACTACAATCGCTGCGTTGTTCATTTTAACAGATGAACGAAAAGCCCACTTCGAAGTTTGGGTTCGAACCAGGTGGATTTTGGGGGCATCACCATACCCTTATCGGCAACTTTCATCAATTCTTCTATGGATGTGGGGTACATGGAAAATGCTACTGCCCATCCATTTTCTATTCTATTTTCTAGTTCTTTCAGTCCTCTTATGCCACCTATAAAATCAATTCTGGAATCACTTCTGGGATTTTTGATCCCGAGCACGGGTTCGAGTAAATTGTTTTGGAGAATTGCTACGTCGAGGCTTTTTACCGGGTCATTTTCATCGAAGCTGCCATTTTTTGGTTTTAGTAAATACCACTGGTTATCTATATACATACCAAATTCATGTCTGTCTTTTGGTGCGTAAGGTATTTCGTCTACTTCTTCAATGGTAAAGTTTTTCTCTATACGTTTTAAGAACTCATTTTTTGAAAGCCCATTAAGGTCTTTAACTACTCTATTGTAATCGAGAACGTTTAGATGGTTATGAGGGAAAATAACGCTCAAAAAATAGTTGTATTCTTCATCGCCGGAATGGTAACTATTTTCTTCTTTCATTTTTTCCCTCACTCTGGAGCCTGAAGCTGCTCTGTGATGTCCGTCAGCTATGTACAATTCCGGTATATTATCGAAAATATCTCTAATTTCCTTTACCCTTTCTGCTGAATTTATAACATAAACGGTGTGTTGAACGCTGTTTTCATCAACAAAATCATAAACAGGTTCCAATTCATTAACCAATCTCTTAAATAACGTTTCAATAGATTCCTGTGATTTAAAAGTAAGAAAAACAGGTCCAGTATTTGCTCCTACAGTATATACATGGTTAGCTCTGTCATCTTCTTTCTCTTTACGGGTCAATTCATGTTTCTTTATTTTATTTTGCTGATACTCATCAACAGATGCACATGCTACCAGACCAATTTGTTCATGATCATTCATTTTTTGTTTGTATAGATAATATGATGGTTTTTCATCTTGAACTAGAATTTTATCTCTGATAAGGTTTTCCAAATTTTCTTTTGCTTTTTTGTATACGGTTTCTCCATAATGAGGTGTTTCTTCGGGCAAATCGATTTCTGCTCTTATAACATGCATAAAGCTTTCGTGATGTTTTCCGTAATCTCTTGCCTCTTCGAATGAAACAACATCGTAAGGCGGGCATTGTACTTTTTTTACTAATTCTTTTCGAGGTCTTACAGCTTTAAAAGGCTTCAATAATGCCATAACTTATCCCTCCTCGATATATTTGCTGGAATAATAATCCTGTTTATCGAACATTATTTTTGCTTCCTTTTCATTTTTTTCGTGGTCGTATCCCAGTAGATGAAGTATTCCATGAATTATCATTAAGTAAAGCTCTGTCTCTGTTGAATTATTATATTCAGGAGCCTGTCGGGCAACTGTTTCAAAAGATATAACAATATCACCAATTGTCTCTTCATTGAGACCATACTCGAAAGAGAGAACATCGGTTGGTCCGTCTTTACTTCTAAATTTTCTGTTGTATTCTGTCATTTCTTCATCATTAGTGATAACAATGTTAATGTATGAATTTTTTTCTAAAAGATTCTCTTCAGATAATATATTGTTGGCTAATTCAACTATCTTATTCACATCGATTTTATTCTTTGTCCTGTTTATCACCTGAATCTTCACTGGAAGAAACCACCTTGTCAACCTTTTCTTTAGGATATTCTACGCGTCCGCGATTCATATTAGTTAAGACATTTGTAAAGGCATCGATGATTTTTTCTAGATCACTTAGTGTTAAGCCACACTCGTCTAGCTGGCGTTCATTGTAGACACCATTAACAATATCTTCTACCAACTCGTGTATTTTTCCCGGAGTAGGATCTTTGATACTTTTTGATGCTGCTTCTGTTGAATCAGCAAGCATAATTATTCCTGACTCAGGGAATTGTGGTTTGGGACCAGGGTATCTATATTCATCTTTCCCATTGTCGTTATTATCTTTACTGTCTTCTCTTGCTTTATGATAAAAATATTTTTTTACTCGAGTTCCATGATGCTCTCTAATTACGTCTTCTATTAATTTAGGCAATCGGTTTTTCCTCGCGAGTTCTACGCCCCTTTTCACATGTTCGTTTATTACCATATTTGACATCGATGGTGTGATTGAGTTGTGAGGGTTATTACCACTTTGGTTCTCGGTGAAATATTGTGGTCTCTTCAATTTACCAATATCGTGAAAATATGCTGAAACTCTTGCAAGAATGGGATTAGCGCCTATTCTTTCAGCAGCAGCTTCAGATAAATTTGCCAGGGTGATACTGTGGTAATAAGTACCGGGCGCGTTAAGGGACAGACTTTTAAGTAATGGATGAGATAAGCTACCGAGTTCCAATAATCCAACATCTGAATAAATTCTACTTATGGATTCTATGTATGGAATTATTCCTATAGCAACAATTGATGAAATTATAGGGTTTATCAAGCCGATTCCAATTTGTATCATGTTCACATTCAAATCAATAAGTCCTCTGGCGAATAATACTGCAGCAAACAACACACCAACAAAAAAACCTGCTTTTGCGATATTTATACGTCTAAGCAATTTTCTTGTCGTTAGTATAGTTAAAAATACCATTACCGAGTTCAATAGGAAATGTTCAAATGAAAAATTCATACTGACAGAAGACAAATATGAAAGAAACAACCCTGTTCCAAGTCCTACTTCAAAACCAGCAAGAACGGTTATTATAGAAACACTCAAGAAAATTGGAACCACTGCAAGAGCATACTCATTACCCACGATTGAAGGTAGAATAGAGTTCAACAAAGCACCAAAAAGGACGACAGAGAATACTGTATATCTGTATGCTCTGTGCAATGAAAAATGAGGACTCCTTCTAAATGAAAACTCTCCAAAAATTATCCAGTACAGAATAGCTGCAAAGAAAAAACTGAAAGGATTATTTGGAATCTTCATAAAACCGATTCTACTAAGCAAAGCAACAAGCACGGGAAAAAGAACAAAGTTCGTTATATTCTTTATTGTAAAGAATTTGGAAACGCGCTTTTTGGTGGCACCGTTATTACTTTTTTCTGCCACCATTAATATTTTCCTCGCTTTCAAATTTGTCGTAGGCTCTTATTATTCTCTTCACTATTCGATTTCTTACGACATCATGTTCATTAAGATATACAAAGGAAATTTCATCGATATCTTTTAGTATTTTCTGGATTATAACAAGTCCCGAACTTTCGTTTTTTTCCAGATCTATTTGTGTAATATCTCCTGTTACAATTGCTTTTGAACCAAATCCGATTCTTGTTAAAAACATCTTCATTTGCTGATAGGTTGTGTTTTGGGCCTCATCCAGGATTATAAAGGAGTTGTTAAGTGTTCTTCCTCTCATGTAAGCGAGTGGAACTACCTCGATAATTCCCTGTTCTCGAAAGTAACTCAATTTTTCGATTGGTAACATATCGATTAATGAATCATAGAGTGGTCTCAAGTAAGGATCAACCTTTTCTGTCAAGGTTCCTGGAAGAAAGCCAAGCTTTTCACCAGCTTCTACAGCTGGCCTTGTAAGAATAATCCGTTGTACATTGCCTGATTTTAAACTATCTACAGCCATTGCAACGGCAAGATATGTCTTACCTGTACCTGCCGGACCAATTGAAAACACAATATCTTTTTCCCTGATGGAGTCAAGATATTGTTTTTGACCTCTGGTTTTTGGTTTTATTCTATTCAAAATTGCTACAGAATTTTTCACTGTATTGTAATATCCTTCAAATTTCTCATTGTTCTCTGTGGACATTTGATGTTGATCAACCATGTATTCAAATTCTCTCCAGTCCAGTAAGTGGCCGTTTTTGTTAACGCTTATTAGGTCTCCCAGAATTCTTTCCACTGTTTCTATTCCTTCTTTTGTTTCTCCTTTTATCCAAATCTCATTACCAATTATTGATAGTTTTACTCCAAATTTATTCTGAAGATATCTTGCTTTCTTGTCGTAATTTCCGAAAATATTTATTGCTTCAGCATTTTCAGGAAGTTTTATCTTCCTTATAGACAAACAATCGCCTCCTCGATAGAATTATACAACATTATAAGATAGTGTCCAGTGTACGGTAATTTAGTTGTTAGTTTTGATTGACATATAGTTTTCCATTTGTTTTTTGCTTTACATCAAATTACCAGTATTTAATTTGATAGACTTTCAACGATGTTTATGGTTTTTAGGGTTTCATCTATATAATAAAACAATAAGAGGTCATGGGAGTGATCGGATGAATATAGGTATTGTTACTGATAGTACAAGCTCGTTAAATTATGAGGAGCAAGAAAAACTGGGTATTGATGTAGTCTCTTTGTATGTAAATAAGGATGACACCTTTTTCAAAGCAACCGAACTGTCACGAGAAGAATATTACAGAGAACTTGAAACTGCAAAGGTGATACCAAAAACGTCACAGCCTAATCCTCAGGATTTTCAGGATGTATTCGAAAAGAGGGCGGGGGAATTCGATGCGTTGATTGTCCCGGTAATTTCGCGGGCTCTCAGCGGAACATTTGATTCAGCTGTACTTGCAGCTGATGCAGTAGATATTGATGTTAGGGTGATTGATAGCAAGTTAATCAACTTTGGGCTTGAGCTCCTTGTAAGAAACCTTCGTAATAAAATAAATAATAGTGAAAAGTTTGATTCACTTATTTCATACGCTTCTGATTTTTATAAGCAGATCAAGGTGATGTTTTCTGTAGATTCTTTAAATTACCTCTATAAGGGGGGGCGTATTGGAAGGGCAAAGGCTTTAATGGGTGGATTGCTAAATATGAAACCAGTAATCAGCCTTGTTGAGGGAGAACTGCATCCTGTTGCAAGTGTTAGGGGTAACAAAAAACTTATTGAAAGGATTGTTCAACTTTCACTTCAATCGGAAAACCGGAAATTGAAGAGAGCTGGAATAATTCATGTAAATCGTGAAGATGATGCGGAAAATATCAAGAATCAGTTGAATGAAGAATATCCTGATATAAATGTTTTTGTAAAATCAGCTGAACCCATTGTTGTCACACATCTGGGACCCTCGGCGATAGGTTTATTTACCGAATGGATTTAACAGAATTTATTCCTTTTCTGGTTTTTTGATTTCATGTTTGTTCAGTAGATCCCTGATTCTTCTTGGAGTTAAACCGAATTCCTCTGAAAGCATCTTAATATTATATTCGAGCTCAGGAAATCTAATATCCAGAAGTTCCTTTGTTATACGATCATGAATGCTTTCGAGAAAATTTCTGTAGGTTTTTTTATCGGTAACATAAGAGGTTATTGCTTCATTTGCGAGGGTTTTGATTTGTTGATCAATACCCTTAATATCTTTAAAATACATGATGTTGTTCACTGCCAGATATTCCTCTATCATGTTAATTAACTCTCTTACATTTCCTGGATATGAATAATCGAGCAGTAGTTTTCTTATATTTTCAGGAAGGCTTTCAAAACGAAGCAAATATCCTTTGTTTTTGAGTATGTTATCAACGATAACCTGAATGTCTGACTTTCGTTCTCTTAATGGAGGAATAGTTATTTGAATTGCTGATAAACGATATCTTAGATCGTTTCTCAAAACGGTATCTTCAGTTCTGTTTGTTGCGGCCAAAAACCGTACGTTTACCTTTTTGGATTTCGTAGAGCCAATTTTGAAGAACTCTCTGTTTTCAGTAACGCTGAGTATTTTCGCTTGAAGGTTTTGTGGCATATCGCCAATTTCGTCGAGAAAAAGCGTGCCTTCATGAGCCTGTTCAATCAATCCAGCTTTGTCTGTACTGGCACCGGTAAATGCTCCTTTTTTATAACCGAACAATTCGCTCTCGATTAAGTTATCTGGAATTGCTGCACAATTCAGTGAATAAAAAGGTTTATCCCAACGCGGAGAAAGTTTAGCCATTATCTCTGAAACAAGATTCTTACCTGTACCGGTTTCGCCCAAAAACAGAACGCTACCTTCGTAAAACATGGAAAGTATTAACATCTTTTTCAATTCGATGATAGAATGGCTTTTACCGGAGAATCTCGAAAGTTCTTTCTCTATCGTTGTCAATAGTTTACGGGCTATTGTTTCAGGAGCTTTGTTGTCTCCAATTATTCTGTAATAATTTTTGAAAGTATTTTCTTTTTCTGAATTTCCCTTTAACAAAAAAGCTCTTATCGGGCTGTTGTTGATCAGTATTATATTGGTGAAAGCATAAAGCCAGTCTTCCAGGGTGCTTTTTTCGCTTTGAGCACTATCAATGAATAGAAGAGTAGGTTCATCTTTTGCAAGGTTTACAAGATAGTCGAAATCCACTTCATTTATTTTGGAAAAATGTTTATGCGATTCCAGTTTTTTTAATGTTTCACCTACAGTTATCGTTTTGTATAACATATACTACCTCCCAGATAAATTATACACTCGTTACTTTTACAGTCTCAGCTAATTCCTGATATCATTTAAGTAGTCAGGAGGGATTACCGATGAACAACAAAATTATATCTAAGAATAAGTTGGCTTCAGAAATTTATGAGTTTCATATAGAACATGATACTATACCAAAATTTTATCAGGCGGGACAGTTTGCAATCATTAGAATTTCAGAAAACGGGGAAAGGATTCCTTTGACAATTGTGGAAGCAAAGACAGATTATTCAAGATTCATAGTCAAATGCATTGGAAAAACTACGTACAAACTTGCAATGATGGAAGAAGGAGCTGAGCTGCTTGAAGTAGTAGGTCCGCTGGGTAATCCAACAGAAGTCGATAATTTTGGTAACGTAGTTGTTATAGGCGGAGGAATAGGGACAGCGCCCATATTGCCAGTAGCCAGAGCACTTAAAGATAAAGGGAACAGCCTTACCGTCATAGTCGGTGCGGTGACTTCGGAGCAAATTATTTTAGAAGATGAGCTTAGAAAAACGGCAGATAATTTGATTATTACAACAGATGATGGCACAGCAGGAAAGAAAGGTCTGGTAACGGAGCGTCTTGAAGAACTAATCACAAACAACAAAAAAATAGATAGAATTTGGGCTATTGGCCCTACTGTGATGATGAAATTCGTTTCTGCCATTGCAAAAAGAGAAGAAATACCCTGTATGGTTTCACTAAATCCTATTATGGTTGATGGTACTGGAATGTGTGGAGCATGCAGGGTAGAGATTAATGGAGAAATGAAATTTACGTGCGTTGATGGTCCAGAATTTGATGGCAGATTTGTTAATTGGAACGAACTGATAAAACGACAACATCAATACAAAGAAGAGGAGGAGAAAGCTCTTGAGAATTTCAAAAAAGAAGTCGGTGATCTTTCATGGCTCTAAATCATGATGGTAGAACCAAGATGCGCGAACAGAATCCTGAGGAGCGAATAAAGAATTTTGGTGAAGTCGCCCTGGGTTACACGGAAGAGGAAGCAATCCGTGAAGCAAAACGTTGTATGCAATGTAGAACACACAATTGTGTGGAAGGTTGTCCTGTTGGAATAGACATCCCCGGTATGATTAGAGAAATAAGTAAGGGGAGTTTCAAAGAAGCATTGAAGATTCTGAAAAGTCAGAATAGTCTACCCGCTATAAGCGGAAGGGTTTGTCCTCAGGAGACTCAGTGTGAAAAAACCTGTTTAATGAACAACATTAAAGGGAAAAAACCTATAGCGATTGGTAGGCTTGAGCGTTTTCTTGGTGACCTCAATATTGAACTGGATGAACCTGTAATAGAAGAAAAGAAAGATAAAAAAATAGCAGTTATTGGAGCAGGTCCTGCTGGATTGACTGTCTCAGGAGATCTTGCAAAAATGGGATACGATGTAACAGTTTATGAAGCATTTAATAAAGCAGGGGGTGTTCTAATATATGGAATTCCCAATTTCAGGTTGCCAAAAGATGTTGTGGAGAGAGAAATAAATTACGTTGAAAGTCTAGGAGTGAAATTTGTATACAATCAAGTAGTTGGCAGAACAATTCCCTTTTATTATTTAAGAGAAAAGTATGATGCTATTTTTATTGGTATAGGAGCAGGAGCACCACGTTTTTTAGGAATCGAAGGATCAAATTGTAACAACATTTATTCAGCCAGCGAGTTTCTTACCCGAGTTAACTTGCTGGGAGCTAATGAATTTCCCGTGTGTGACACACCTATAAAAATATTGGACAAAGTCGCAGTTATTGGTGCGGGCAATGTTTCAATGGATTCTGCACGTGTTGCAAAAAGGCTTGGAGCAAGAAAGGTAATGATAGTTTATAGAAGAAGCGAAGAACAAATGCCTGCTCGTTATGAGGAATATCAGCACGCAATAGAGGAGGGCATAGAGTTCCACTGGTTAACTCAACCACTAAAATATGTTGGGGACATAAACAACAATGTAAAATCAATGGAGTGCATAAAAATGAAATTGGGAGAGCCTGACGATTCGGGAAGAAGAAGGCCATTGCCCATTGAAGGTTCGGAATTTACACTCAACGTAGGAATGGTTATTGAAGCAATAGGTCAAAAAGCAAATTCAGTACTTGAAACAGGTTTTAAAGGATTAAAACTCAATCGCTGGTCATGTATTGAGACCGATAAAGATACCGGCAAAACAAACATCGAAGGTGTTTACGCCGGGGGTGATATTGTTACTGGTTCTGCAACTGTTATTGAAGCGATGGGAGCCGGAAAAAGAGCAGCAAAGGCCATTCATGAATACTTAGATAAGTGATTTTTTCGTCTTCCACTAATAAATGTTAGATAGACAATCACTCTCTCCAGTAAAGAGCGAATCCTGCAGTGCCAGGACCAACATGTGTGGATATAACCTTACCCATAAATGTTTCATCAATATAACTGACATTATAATTATCCATCAGGAGTTTTTTAAGCTTTTCAATGCCGTCTTTATTATCTGCATGCACCAGCAAAATATCTACATTTGAACCTTCGGGAACGGATTCCAGTGCCTTGTTTATAACTGATTTTTGTGCTTTCTTTTCTCCGCGTACTTTCTTGAAGGGGACCATTTCTCCTGTTTTTTCATTAATATAAAGCCCTACGTTTATGTTAAGCAGGTTACCTACAAAACCCTGAAACTTCGATACCCTACCGCCTTTTATTAAGAAAT
>JBNGCV010000042.1:0-11025 GCA_049975465.1 Kosmotogaceae bacterium
CGTTTTACAGGAGGAGGTTTCTCGTGCGAAAATTTGCAATTATAGGTCTCGACTGTGCCGATCCAAAACTAATATTCGAAGAATTCTGGGATGAATTACCCAATATAAGGAAATTGGCTCAAAGCGGAAGTTATGGAAAACTGGAATCTACAATCCCACCCATAACGGTTCCTGCATGGATGTCAATGGTAACGGGTAAAGATCCCGGAACACTTGGTTTCTATGGATTCAGAAACAGAAAAGATTACTCGTATGATTCCATTACCTTTGCCAATTCAAAAAAAGTAAAATACGAAACAATCTGGGAAACACTTGGTAAAAAAGGATTCAAATCCATTGCACTTGGTGTTCCTCTTACATATCCACCAAAACCAATAAACGGATATCTGGTTACCAGCTTTCTTACACCAAGTACAAAATTTAACTATACCTACCCAAAAGAACTAAAAAATGAAATAGAGAAATGGGTAGGCAAATATATGCTGGATGTAGAAAACTTCAGAACAGAGAACAAACAGAGAATAATAGATGAAGTCTACGAAATGACAGACAAACGATTTGAAGTGGCAAAACATCTGGTAACAGAAAAAGAATGGGATTTCTTTATGATGGTTGAGATGGGACCTGACAGAATGCATCATGCCTTCTGGGCACATCACGATCCAACACATTTCAAACATGATCCAGACAGTCCATTCAAGAACGCAATAAAAGACTACTACATATACCTGGATAAAAAGATTGGTGAACTGATAAAACACTTCCCCAAAGATACAACCATAATGCTCAACTCCGACCATGGCATACAGAAAATGGTAGGTGGTATAGCCATAAATGACTGGCTTATAGAAAAAGGATATCTGGTGCTTAAAGAAAAACCTGAAAAAAGAACAAAAATTGAGAAACTAATAGCGGAAAACAAAATAGATTGGATAAAGACAAAGGCATGGGGCATAGGTGGTTACCACGGTAAAGTGTTTCTTAATGTTAGAGGTAGAGAACCTCTAGGAGTAATAGAGAAAAAGAATTATGAAAAAACAAGAAACAAAATAATCGAAGAACTAGAAGAAATTACAGACGAACACGGAAATAATATCGGCACGAAAGCGTTCAAACCTGAAGAAATCTACAAAGAAGTAAAAAACATTGCCCCTGACCTAATAGTATATTTTGGAAATCTTACGTGGCGCACATTAGGAACAGTAGGGAATAGAAGTATCTGGCTTCACGAAAACGACACAGGACCAGATGACGCCAATCATGCTCAACATGGCATTGTTATAATGAATAAAGGACGGGTTCCCGAAAAAATTACAGATGTAAAAGGTGTTGTCCTCAAACACTTTGAGATGGAATAATCAGAATTTTTGACATCCAACACAGAAATAGATTTTCCCACCTAGATAGTTTTCCTTAACAATTTCTACACCACAAACCGTACAGGGGGTACCAGATTTAGCATTACTCATTACAGTATTATAACCACCTTTATTACCAAATAAGTCCTTTTCTGTATCTCTTCCACCCTGTTCAGTCATCATCGTGAGTGTTTTCTTAATCGAATAGAACAATGTGTCCTTTAACACACAACATGTTTTATTATGGTTTTTATCTGGTCTCGTTTTAAAATTCCACCCTTGAGGGTGGCCAGCTGTACTTAGCTGGGGGTGTTAATTTGTTCCTACCAAACCCTAAACCCCAGACCCTAGACCCGATTTTCAATAATGATTCTCCAAACGTGCATCTTTGAGTGGAGCAAAGCGTAATGGCATCAAGCGTCTTGCACCATCAGGCCAAGCCTCTTTCCTCCAAGCGTCACGATCTAAACCCACACACCCAGCCTTCGGCAGCCCTCTTCAGAGGGCATTAGTACGAGAACCAATCGGTTCACGGAAAACGGTTCACGTGTTTTGCAATGGGGGTCAGAACGATCTCTAAAAAATTAATTTCATTTCAAAAAGGGTAAAGTGAAGGGTTTCATTCCAGCTTTAGTTGTAGCGTACTGAGTTTCAGCTCTCAAATATGGCCAGATTATTTTTGGAAGTTGAAATTTCTTAAAGAAATCGAAGACATTTTTGTTTTCTGAAGTCTTCTTCACAAAATCAAAATCATTTATTTTAAATCGAATCTCGAAGTTAACCTCAAACTTGAAATAGTTATTATTTCCACTTTTTATTCTAACAACATATTTGATGAGTGTCACCAAATGTTCTTCTATGGAGAAATCGAAATCTTTCTGATTTAGTTCCACCTTAAGTTTATTCGAAGGGTTAATGGCGTACTTCTTTAAATATTCTTCGATCACCAAAACATCAACAAGTTCAATGTTGGAAATAAAATTTCTAAAAGTCTCAAATTCATTTTTAGTTAGTTGTACCATTTTATCCTCCTATTAATAGTTCTTCCTTCATTTCATCACTATATTCATAATCGAAATAACTTTCATCTAAATTTTGAATGTTTCCCATCTCAACTTCGCTGGAATATCGTTCTTCTTGATTAAGAAAATCTTCAAACCCTTCAGCTCCACTTCTAATTAGCATACTCAATGCTCCTACAAAATCTGTGTTTGATCTCTTTTTATATCTTTTTAGTACACTCATGTAATATGATCCAGAGTCACCAATAATAGAATCACAAGCTGATAAAATACTTGCTAAAGCTTCCTCTCTGCTAAGTTTAAAAGTTTTCATAATCCTTTCTAATGTTTCCTTATTGCCAGAGTTCATTTTAACAAACTGATCTTTACTAAAGGTTATCAAAATGTCCTCCTCAAGAGCATCTGCAATTTTTTTCATCATTTCATAAGAAACATTTTGTTTTCCTGACATAATACGAGACATATTAGACTTCTCAAGCCCGATTCTTTTTGCAAGTTCAGCCTGAGTAATATTCTTTTCATTCATAACATCAATAACATCATTGAGAAATTCCATAAGTGGTTTTTTTATCTTGTATAACGAGGCAAATTTTTCATTTTTCAACATTCGTTTTTTCAAATCTCTATAACTACTCATGTTACCAATCCCCCTTTACTTATTGCGATTGTAAATTCTCCATCTATTATATGCAACCTTTATGTGCTTTTGCTGATCTTTATCATCATGTTTAAAATGGGCATCCAGGAATACCAACATTTTATTTTTCTTATCTGGTACAAATATATCCTTATTGGTAAATAACAATATCTGAAAAATTCCTATACTCAAACAAACTAAGTGATTTGTATTTCACTTTTTTTAGTTTTGGGCCATCTTTAAACCACATATCAGGTAATCCTCTTCCATCATCAAGTCTGTCGAAGAAAAGACTCATGATTTCAACTGCTTTCTCACTGCCTTTTTCTACAAGTTCATTCATAAATTCCCCAACAAAATCTCTTTTTTCATGAAAAAAATAGACTGAATACTCATTCCAATAAGTTATCCCCATAGTATACCCCACACTTTTGTAATGTTATCATATATGATAACTAATAGTCAAATTAACAATAGACTTTGATCACTAAATAAGTAAACTATCTTATAATAACGAGTATAAAAATTTAACTTGCAACTGAAACAAATTATTAGAGATAATGAGTTTGCAGGCAGGTCAAAAAATACTTACTTTGTTTCTGAATTCAACAAACAATCGTGAACGTTTTTTGCCATTTATAAGCGACATAAGAACGTGTTACCTGTCAAATTTCTGAATCATTTAAAATTACATATTGCACAAAACAACCAAGCAGGAATACCAATGATACCATTATCCTTAAACACATCTTTTTTGGTTAAAATAATCCCTTCGCCAAAAACCCTTTTCATAGTTATGTAGTCACTACCATTAATCGAATTCTGATACTTAACCTCAACTGGTACTGGATAACCATCATCAATGTGAAGAAAATCAATTTCCTTTCCCTTACTCGAGTACCAATAGTAAGGTCCGTCTATAAGGTTTAACCCTGTGTTTAGTGATCTGGAGGATATCAGATGCCTTAAAACTACAGCTTCAACTATTTTTGATTGATCAATGATCCTTGAAGAATGAAAACTAACAATCTCAAAAATAATAGGGTCAATCGGAAATATTTTCTTTTGTTTCCTTGGCTTTATTCTACCCTTGGTGAAATCATAAAAATACAATATCGAAAAAACAAAGCTATATGAAAGGTTTTCAAAATATCTTTTAATGGTATCTACACTTTCAGGTCCTGAAACATATTCAAGTAAAGAATTCCAGGAAAATCTTTGAGCAAAAATATCTGGCAGCTTCTTTAGAAGTTGAAGCATATTCAGTTTTTCAGTATGCTTGCTTATTTCACCGAACATGAAATCAGAGTATGTTCTGATCGTATCTTCAGAAATTTTTCCATATGAGAGAAAATCATTTATGGATAAAGGAAAACCTCCTGAAATCAGATATTTTTGAAACTTACTCTGCAAAAAACTTAATTTAAAAACTAGCTTCTTAGTATCCGTTTCAGAAAAATTCATAATTTCCGAAATAGAGAATTTTGGTACTTCATTTTTTAATGTCAATAAATACTCTCTGAAAGTAAGTGGGAACATAACAAGGTCTTTACCTTTACCTTTCCTTCCAGGAAGCCTTTCGCTAGAATATTTCAAATCGATAGCAGATGATCCTGTGAGAATAACAACACAGTTATCCAAATAACCTGTATCCACCAGATATTTGATAGATAATTGCCATTCAATAATGGATGTTATTTCATCAACAAAAATGTACTTCATCTCATTAGTATCGAGAGACAAATTAAGATATTCAGTTAATATATTGGTTAATTCATGTCTATCGATTAAGCCCTCTGCATTTAAGAATAAAATATTATTTTGGTTCACCTTTTTATTCATTAACTCTCTAATTAGTAGCTTCAAAAAAGTAGTTTTACCTACCTGTCTTGGTCCTCTTAACGTATATATACCAAATTCATTAAAATCTATTTGATTTCTCAAATTTTTTGGATAGAATCTAAATTCAAAGCTCTCATATCTTGAAATATGTCTATCAGTTTCAATCGCTCTTTTATCTCGCCACCAGGGATTTGTAATTCTAAGATCTTGAATATTCATCTCATCACCTCGTATATATATTATAAAATCTCGGATCATTTTGTCAAATCGATTTGATAAACTCGACCCAGTTTAACTAAACTATTCGATGAAATAGCCCCAGTATATACAAAAAATCCAGATAACTATCAGACAAAAGCCGATCGAAAAGAGAGGCTCGATCTGATGGTACAAACCGCTCCTAGTGAGCCGCTTGAAGATAAGCAACTACTGCAGTTGCGCACAACCCACAACGAACTATCGCACAACGTGTTTTTCGCTCCAATCGGTTCACGGGAAACAGTTCACGGTTCACGTGTTCTAGTATTTATGGTATTTCTCTCTGACTCTCGTTTTGCATTTTTTTGTTTTTTGAACCTCCGCACAACCTACAACCAACAACCGACAACGTCTCTTTGTGTTAAAATCACACACCCCCGCCTTCGGCTCGCCCTCTCTAGAGGGCATTAGAACCGAAATACGCACAACGAACAACCTACTGACGTACAACGTGTTTCTTAACTTAATTCTCCTCTAGAGAGGAGTGGCGCGCAGCGACGAGGTGTGTTATCCGCCATAGGCGCATATCCGAATCATCAGATTCGCATATCCGTGTGTTCTTCAACACGCATATCCGCCTGACCCTCAAGGCGCATATCAGTGGTTTAAGTACCAGTCGATGGACGAAGCGGAGCGTTGGACGAAACGTAGTGATGGACGATGAACGTGTTCTACTTTCAGCTTCTCGGGCTCTCGTATTCTCGTCGCCTCGGTCCTTCTCGCTTTCTCGTGTTCTGAAATTCGCGCAGAACGTATTTTTTAATTCATTGATTATATTATTTGAACTGTGAAACAAATAGTGTGATAAAATATCACAAATATTATATAAAAAGTTGAAATGGTGCTATAATAGAAATGGGAGGGAGAGAAATGAAAAATTTAAAGGAATATAGAGAAAAAGCCGGACTTAGTCAAAAAGAAGCAGCTAAAAATTTAAATATAGAAAGAACCATACTTTCAAAAATCGAGAATGGAAAAAGAAAGCTTGATCCTTATTTGCTTTTTCAGATGTCAAAACTATATAAGGCTTCACCGGAAGAATTATTGGGTATTAAAAAACAGGAACATAAATTTCAATTCTTTTTTAGAGATGCTGACAAACTCGATAAAAATTCCAGGGCAGTTTTGGAAAAAATCAGCAATATTATGAATAATATCTTTTTTCTGGAGGATCTGGTCAGTGATAAAAGTAGAGATTGAAGGAGAAGCAAAAAAGATCAGAAACAAACTAGGACTAGCAGCAGGTCCAATTGATGAAAATGAATTAAGAACAATATTAGAAAATAAAAGGCATTACCTTTTTTATTATCCTTTTGGTATGAATTCATTGTCAGGAGCTTCATGCCAGCATAATGATTCAAAAGTAATAATAATTAACTCATCTCAAACGTTGGGTAGACAGAATTTTACACTTTGTCATGAATTAGCTCACCTGTATTTACACAAGTTCACAGAACATATTGACAATATCTCAACTGTAAAAGATAAAATTGAAAAAGAGGCTGATACCTTTGCTTCAGCATTTCTTATGCCACATGATGAAGTAATCCAGTTTCTTCATGAAATTGATTCTAAAGATATAGACATAATAACAGTTATGAAAGTATCTTCTTATTTTCGTATAAGTTTCCAGGCGGCGCTGTTGAGAATGAAACAGGTTATGAATAAAAAAAAGATTCCTGAGAAACTCTTAAATGCGTCTCCAAAATATTCTGCAAAATTGTTTAATTTAAGTGGGGAATTATATGAAAGCACCAGAGAAAAGTATTGGACAAGCACAAAGTATATGACACTGGCTTACAAAGCTTTAGAAGAAGAAAAAATAAGTGTTGGGAAATTTCTTGAATTGCTGAAAATTATTGGAATAGATGGATATGAAGTCATAGATAAACTAAAAGGGTATGATTAATGAATATACTGGATAATACAGTATTAAGTAATTTCGCATCAATAAGCCAACTCCAACTTCTAGAACAAATAACAAAAGACAAGAAAACAGTAGTAACAAATTTTGTTCTGAAAGAGTTTTATGGAACAAGAAGACACGAAAAAATAAAGCTAAAATTCGATGTTAATGAAATTGATGCAGAAGACAAAAACTTTTTAAAGATTCATTAGAAGTATCATCATATTTGAATCTCGGTAATGGGGAAATTTCTTGCATATTACTTGCAAAAAGGTTGACTGAACACTCAATAGTTTTTACTGACGATAAACTAGCAAGGAAATATTGTGAAAAACTAAGAATTGAAGTTCATGGAACTGTATATTTATTGGCTAAAGCATATTGTGAGAATCTGCTGTCGTTTAGAAAGGCGAAAGAAATACTTGCGCAAATTAATGAAAAGGGATTTTGGCTACGTAAAACAATAACCATAGAAAAAGCAATAAAGAAGTATCAAAGAAAAAAGTCTTAAGGTAGTTTATGATAGTAAGTCTTGTTAGTTTTTGTGATTTCACAACTTCTAAATCATTCTCTCCTCTTAGCATTTGATAACCGATGAGCGTGTTTTATCTCTTACTTAACCCTAAATCCCAAACCTTATACCCGCTTCTAAGAATTATCCGCTGTAGGCGCATATCCGCGTGCAGCTCGCATATCCGCGTGCAGCTCGCATATCCTGCTGCCCCTCAAGCAGCATATCCAGTTACTTCCAAAACCGCATTTCAATGGTTTTTCGCTCCAATCGGTTCACGGGAAACAGTTCACGGTTCACGTCTTTTGAATTTTCTTGATCTCTCGTTTTGTATTTATTGTTTTTTTAGACTTTGCGTACAACCAACAACCCACAACGCACAACGGTTTCTAACACGTACAACGCACAACCTACTATCGTACAACGATTTTTTAATTCGTTGGACCAAGCGTAAGCGTTGGACGAAACGCAGTGTTGGACGTTTTTTTTACACGTGCAACGTATTCTTAAAATTGTTGAATGCTATAATTAAGTTGTCAACATTAATTTTGGAGGAGGAAAATGGAAAATTTAGAATCAATAACAAACAAACTTTCGAAAAATCTGCCAGAACTCAAGAGAAGATTTTTAATAGAAAGAATAGGCATTTTCGGTTCTTACACGACTGGTCTTAACAATGAAAAAAGCGATATAGACATACTGGTAGAATTTGAAAAAACTCCAGATATCTTTGAATTTATCCGCTTAAAAAGAAATCTTTCAAAATTATTGAATAAGAAAGTAGATTTAGTGACAAAAAAGGCGATTAAAGAAAAATTCAGAAATCGAATACTAAACGAAGTAAAGTATATACAAAGAACAAGAAAAATCCAATCAAATATATCGAAGAAATTATTGAATACATAGATGATATTCAAGGATTCATAAAAGGTATGACATATAGTGAATTTGAGGATAGCAACAGTCTCAATATTCTGTGTTATATGCGTTATTAATAATAGGAGAAGCAGCAAAGAAGATTCCTAAAGATTTTCGTATCGACCATCCAGAAATTCCCTGGAGGGAAATCACAGGTATGCGAGATGTTTTAATTCATGAGTACACGGGGACAGATCTTGAAATAGTTTGGAAAACATCTAAAGAAAGCATTCAGGACTTAAAGCAAAAACTTCTTGAAATTAAAAAAGGCAACTAGTTTCTACAAAAAGCAATGTTATTACCATTTAGATAGCGACACCAATAAACACATAATAAAACAAATTTTTTCTATTCTTATAAGATAACCTCTAAACGTCACGCTCTAAATCCACACACCCGCCTTCGGTAGCCCTCTCTAGAGTGCATTAGAACCTGTCGGTTCACGGAAAACGGTCAACGGTTCACGTGTTTTAAGTTGGCATTTATGCACCAGTCGATGGACGAAACGAGCCGATAGGCGAGTGTTGGACCAAGCGTAAGTGTTGGACCATGGACGGTTTTTTACGCGTACAACCTACAACATACCACGTACAACGGTATCTAACACGCACAACGCACAACCTACTGACGTACCACGTATTTTTTAATTCGATGGACGAAACGTAGTGATGGACGATGAACGTGTTTTACTTTCGGGCTCTCGGTTTCTCGTTACTTAATTCTCCTCTACCAGAGGAGTGGCGCGCAGCGACGAGGTGTGTGCTTTTGATCTTCAACCGCGCAGCGCATATCCTGATCATAGATCAGCATATCCGTCCGTTTCTTGGACGCAAATCCGCCTGTACCACAAGGCGCATATCAGTGGTTTAAAGCACCAATCGATGGACGAAGCTTGTCATTAGGCAAGCGTTGGACGAAACGTCAGTGATGGACGATGTACGTTTTTTTATGCGCTCCTCGCCACCGCTTGCGCAACTGCATCGGCAATTCCCGGCTTGAACGGTTCTGGCAAAATATATTCGTAGTTCAGTTCTTCTTCAGGAACCATATTAGCTATGGCATAAGAAGCAGCAATTTTCATATCATCCGTTATTTGTTTTCTTGTTTTCAATGCGCCTCTGAAAATACCAGGAAATGCCAGCACATTATTAACCTGATTAGGGAAGTCCGATCTTCCTGTGCCAATTATTTTCGCTCCCGCATTTTTTGCTTTATCAGGCATAATCTCAGGCACTGGATTGGACATGGCAAAAACAATAGGATCCTTGTTCATCGCACTAATCATTTCTTCACTAACTATGTTTGGAGCGGAAACGCCAATGAAAATATCTGCGCCCTTTAAAGCTCTGGACAAATCACCTTTGATATTTTCAGGATTTGTCAACCTTGCTAGTTCCTTTTGAGCAAAGTTTATCGATTCATCCTGTGTATCAAGGATTCCATTTTTATCGCACACAATTATGTTTTTAAACCCGAAGGTTAGTAGTAGTTTTGTTATAGCAGTTCCTGCTGCTCCTGCACCATTAACAACAACTTTCGCTGAAAGATCTTTATTGAGCAATTTAAAGGAATTTATAAGTCCCGCGAGGACGATTATCGCAGTTCCATGCTGATCATCATGAAAAACCGGTATATCCAATTCAGCTTTCAATCTGTCTTCAACTTCAAAACACCTTGGAGCTGAAATATCCTCCAGATTAATTCCTCCGAAAACAGGTGATATATATTTTACAGTGTTCACGATTTCATCTACATCTTTTGTGTCCAAACATATAGGAAATGCATCAATACCTGCAAATTCTTTGAATAAAACCGCTTTTCCTTCCATTACAGGTAGGGCTGCCTCCGGTCCAATATCTCCAAGACCAAGCACTGCAGTGCCATCTGTAACAACGGCAACAGTATTTCCCTTGAATGTATATTTGTAGACTTCATTTCTATCTTTATAAATTTCTTTGCACGGTTCTGCAACACCGGGAGTGTATGCAAGAGTTAGATCCTCTCTTGTATTTACCTTGACTTTAGAAACTATTCTTAACTTCCCTTGCCATTCCTTATGTTTTTTAAGTGACAGTTCTTCGGGTGTCAATTCTTCTCCTCCCATGGAAACGTATATTCATTAAGATCAAATTCATCTCTCAGTTCCATCAGCTGTTGTTTGATAACCTTGTTCACAGGTGCCCCTTTATTCTTTCTTTCCTGCCAGGCCAAATATTCCTTTTCACCTGCTGTGTAGATTCTTTTAGCTTCGGGATCCTTTTTCGAATTCCTTAGGTCTCTTAAAATATCTCCTGCAATCTTCTTAAATTCATCTACTTCATTAAAAGCTTCCACATTTATCGCCATGAAAAAGTGACCAAGTTTGTATCGGGTTCTGTTTCCTGATTCATCATAACCAGATAATGCCTTAAGAAAGCTTCCTCCCTGAAGTGCTGCAGAGAGAATTTCTACAAAGGCTGAAAAGTCATATCCTTTATATCCTGCGTTATCTTCTCCTTTACCACCAAGTGGTAATAAGGCAGCCTTTCCTTTCTTCAGATCTTTGAGAATTTCGGTTGTATCTGTCCTGATTT
>JBNGCV010000043.1:0-10929 GCA_049975465.1 Kosmotogaceae bacterium
TTTTTCTCGTCTTCCAGCCCTTCGTATTCCTTCAGTTGTTCTTCAAAAAAACTTATCTTCTCTTCGTTGGTATTAATGCTGCCTTCATACCTTTTTTCAATGTTCAAAAAGGACTTAAAGATGTTTTCATAAATCTCAGTATCGAATATTTTGTTGAACAGATTTCTTCTGTAAGCAGGGGTGAGATTGAAAATGTTGATGAGATCATTCTGGTAAGCGCTCACGACATTCTTGAATATCTCCTTGACATTCTTATTAGTAATGCCAACGAGTTCACCTATTCTGGCTTTTGTTTCTTCACCACCTTCAGAAACGATATCTCCATCAATGGTTTTAAGTATGTATCTACTCTGGGATCCTATCCTTCTTTCCACAACATAGTCGAACTCATCATTGGCTGTGAACTCCACAATGATAGTAGCAGTGTTTTCATCTGTGCTAACAGCATTTTTTAGGTTGCCATCACGGGGCTCGATATCAAAAAGGGCTATTCCCAGCGCTTCAAAGATGGAGCTCTTGCCCGACCCGTTTCTTCCAACAAGGAGGTTTATTCCTGAACTGAAATCAAAGGTTCTATCAGCATGATTTCTGAAGTTTTTAAGCGTTATTTTATTCACTCTCATTTGTTTCACCTTCTTCAACAAGATGATCAAGAAATCTGTCGAAGTGATCAAAGATGATGTCTTCCTGGGAATCCTCGTTTAGCTGACTTTTTAGTCGATTGAGATAACTGACCGTTTTCTCTGAATTCGCAGAAAAGATGTTGTTCCACTTTTCCTCGATAACCTTCTTTTCAATATCTGAAGTGTTCCTGGCGTCCAGATTTACGTTTCCGTATTCACCAGCGTATTTGACACTGGTTATTACTTTTAATGCTCCCTTGTTTATCAATGAGTCTTCTATTTCGTCTGTTTTCACAATCTGGCTGGAACTGTTTATTATCTCAAGCCTAATAATTTCCTTTTCCTGTACTTCGACGCTATCAAGAAAATCCTCAAGCTCGCTGTCATTTATAGAATAGTTGCTGAGCTTTCTCTTTTTGGAAGGATAAAATTTGTAGTTTCTGCTTTCAGTATCAAAAATAACGTATCCCTTTTCGTCTTTTTCACCCAGATCCCAGTACTCGGGAGATCCAGGGACAGCAAAATAACCATTATTAGAATCCGGATATTCCTGAAAGTGATGAAGATGACCTCCAGCAATGTACATGATTTTGTTCTTAAAATTGTCTATTGTTTCCTCTTTGGTACAACCTGGTAATTGTTCCCAGCTGACAATTCCTGTGTGAACGATGACTATATTGTCTTCTTGTTCATCTAGCTTTGTAGCAAGTGCCGAAAGCGCGTCATTTATCATTGAACCCTGATAGGGAACACCAAAGAACTTCACACCACTAATAACAATGGGTTCAAAGCAGTATTCTCCATTTTCCCTGGTCATTTCAGGAACCGAAACCAGTTCCCTTCTTTCCAGGTAAGAAATCCACGATTCCTGCCTTCTGTAGCTTCGATCATGATTTCCTTCAATAACCAGAATCTCTATGTTTTGTTCCTTAAGCTTTTGAAGTAATTTTTCCGTTCTATACAGAATATCCGGTTGAATGGAACTTCTATCAAAAAGATCACCGGCGATTATAAAAACATCAACAGACTCTTCAATACCTTTATCCACAATATATTCCGCAGCATTAAAATAATCCTCATAGCGAATTTTTGAGTACTCACCTATTCCACCAACCGGCCTTCTTCCCAGATGCCAGTCGGACGTATGTAGTATTTTCAAAACAGATCCCTCCAATTCGTGTTCTATTTTCAATTGTACCTTGAAACAAAATTCTTGATACAAAAAGCAGATATTTTACTTAAATACATTCAATATGACTAATAAAAGAATGGGTAAGTAAAATGCCAGTGTGTATATGATACTCATAACAAAAGCGCTTTTAGTTCCTGATCTAACATGTTCAGGCAAATGATTCTTTTCAGCAAAACGTACTGCCTTTTTGGCTTGCCTAATCGCTTTTATAAGGTCATAGGGAACAATGAGAAAAGCCTGTAAAGGATTCAATCTTTTCTCATAATAAAAATCAGATAGATCCCAAACCTTCCATGTGGAAAACAACCAGAGAACCGCAGTTATTCCGAAGAGCACATAATTCATACGTTCACCCCTTTTATGAAATTTAGAATCACTGTCGCAGAAATAAAAGAAAATCGGTTAATCCGAAAAATCATATCCACGTTTTAAAAATCAAAAACTATAATCAATATAAGTGGTACATAGAAAGCCATTGTATGAATCAAACCTATCATCAGGATTGCAAGGTTTTCAGAAGCAGTACCTTTTGACTCATCTTCTATACATGCTGCGAATACCATACATAAGCATACTAAGACCCCCCTTAGTAAACCAAAAGGAAAATATATAAAGGCTTTAAAGAAACTGT
This sequence comes from Kosmotogaceae bacterium, assembly GCA_049975465.1. Taxonomy (GTDB): domain Bacteria; phylum Thermotogota; class Thermotogae; order Petrotogales; family Kosmotogaceae; genus JASMTM01. The sequence goes on from JBNGCV010000043.1 coordinate 2,447, forward strand.
TTGTCTTGGCAGAAAATTCTTTTTGCATCTCATGAGCTTTATAGGCTGTGCATACCCATACAAACAAGGACCAACCAAAAAGGAAGAATCTCATATATCACACTCCTTTCAATTAAAGTCAACATTGACCGGTAAAGAAAAAACATTAATTCATGAAAAACAAATAGATCAAATCAGGTTAATTCCAATAGTTAGTAAAGAATCGTTGTGCAGTGTTTTCTTGAAGTACTGTGATAAAAAGTTCATAATTCAGAAGCTCTCTGTTGTTCCATCTTCGCAGTAAACTCTATATCTCATTTATGAGCGGGTTGTTCTTTGCTTACTTCAATAGAAACAAAGGTTTACAATCGTTAAATTGCATTTTTTCTGATATGTAAACAACCCGGTATGATTTATGTAATTCACTCATTCTTTGTATTTTTAAACAATGCTTTAGTAAAGACTTTCTCTTTCTTCCGTTCAAGCATAATTTTCTTTTCATTCAGTTCTTTAATTCTTTCGTTGATTTCCTCGATTTCTTTCTGACATTTTTCATATCTTTCATTATCTATAACCGGTATTCTCAAATTCTCCAGATTCCTAACACTTAGCCCTCTTATTACTCCCCCGGAAGCGATTTGTAAAAAAATATATTTCCCATATTTACTATGGAGCAGTTCAAAAAGAAAGTCGGATGAATGCTTATCAGGATTAACCCTTATTACTATTAGGTTTGCTCCCGCAACCAGGTTGTATTCCTTTAAGCCCCTGATTATTCCAACCTTATCTATCGTTCCTCTTGAAGAAATAAGCAGATCACCTTCCTGAAGTTCTGTGCTTTCCAAATCCTCTTTATCCATATAGACTTGATCAGCATTTTCGAGATCGATACTTCCATTTTCGTTTATAGATGAAACCTTTAAAATTCTAACGGGAAAACCATTCTCTTTATCAGTAGTGTTAAGCCTTTTCTTATCTGTGCCAGAGAATATTTCTGAAACTTCCTTCAATTGTATCTTTGGACTTTTTGATACAGCTTCAAAAATCTGTTGTGTTTCAGGATCTTCCGGTAGCTTCAATACGTAATTGGATGGTACCAGTGAAAAAGAATGCTCTTCCAGTTTCTCGAACGGTACTATTTTTGAAAATCCTTCTTTTTCCTTCAGGTTTTTATACACGTCAATTACTTCCTGCACATTAAAACCTTTTTCCTGATCTGTATCATCGTTTGAAGAATCGATCATCAAGACTGCTTTTTTAAGCTTTTTTGGCTTTTCCCGATTGATAATCAAAATGCTGACAGCGATTTGGGTGTTGCTTAGAGCACCGGTTCTCAGTTGGATCACAGCCTCGATAAGGTCTTCCTTCAGAAGATTTCTTCGTATAATTTCGTCATTGTTGGTTCTGAAAAGCGGACCGTTTCCAACAACGCTGATCAGCTTGCCATTTTCCTCCAGTGCGGCTATCCCGTGCTCTATGAATGCCCACTCGCTGCTGTTGATCTTTGGAAGACCATAAACAAAACGCATGTACTCATCGTTCTCCAGCTCATATTTTCCCAGTCTTACTCCAAAAGGAGGCTCGACAAACACTCTGTCGAATTTTTCAAGTTCATAATTCTTCACGTGTTTTGGTTCTGTGAGGGTATCACCGCACTTCAATTGGTTTGCATCTATATCGAAGAAGTACATTATTAATTTTGTCAAGAAACACATGCTCTCGTTTATTTCCTGGCCAGCGATATTCAAACCTTTATTGCCAAACTTGTCGCGAAGATACTTGAAGATTCTCCCGTAGCCAAAAGCCGGATCATAAACGCTCATGTTTGGTTTATAATCAACAAGCTCAATCATTAGTTCCATCAAACTGGGACTGGAAGAAGCAACTGTCAAATCTGTATCCAAAAGATAGCAATATATTCCACTTCCAAATTCTTCAATCTCGCCCTTTTTGAATGAATAAATGAAATCATCGAAGTGCTCAATGGCAGAACCTACATAAACTTCATCCTGTTTAAGAAATTCGCTCAGTTTTCCCAGTGGTTCAGAAATATTTATATCAGGATCCTTCAATATACTTTCGAGCTTTTTTTCAATCCAATTTATTTTCTCATTTGCATCTAAAGGAGGTCTGGTTTCTATTCCTTCCTGCAACTGTGATTTTTTTATAAGGAGGTTCAACCAGATATATTTCCAGATGTTCATGGCAAAATCGTGTTGGTCTACTTTTCCACGTGCAACACTGAAAAGGTTCCATAAATTTTTTTCAAATGTTTCCAGTTTTTCCATAATGATCCTCCTCAATTCCACTGGGGTTTCTTGTTTTTGAACACTGTTACTATTGTCTCTTCACTTAAAATCAAATGGAGGTCGTTTAGATTTTCATGATTTTTGTCAACATTCCTTTTCCCTAAAAAAACATATATTGCATGTTTGCAGTGCTTTTTCATACCATTTTCCAGGGCGTATTTTATATCTTCAACCTTTATACCTCTTTGTTGCATTCTTTTAATTGCGTGGGCGGTCAGTAAATAGTCGTTCTGTCCGTTACTACAAAACATATTTTTCAACCTCCCTAATGTCAAGATCGAACTACATTTATATTATACAACAATATATTTTTAGATGTCAATACATCAATATATTACAAAATTGTAAAATATAACATATTATAAAAAGCGAGTAAGTATATACATAGTAAAGAAAGTAGTTCAAAGAAGAATAATTTCAATAACCATAAGCTTTGGAAATCAGTGAGAATGCTGATCGAATATTTAGTTTTTGAAATTAATTAGATTGTTTTATTAATGGGATTCACAGTTTCTAAGTGAGTTATCAAATTACTTCATTAAAGGAAGCGGTATAGGACGGATGGCCACTTTTGTCTAAGTCTGTAAATAACAAGATATAAAATAGCAAGGAAAAGATTAGAAGAATTACTCAAAGATTGAAAAATGAATTCTTTAGTGCCATTTTTCCCAGTTCTCAAGACTTTCTCTTAATAAATAATTTAGAAATTCTTTAGTATTAAAACCCTCTTTACTGGCTAATTCATCTACTTTTTTTCTAAGTTCCATTGGAACAACAAGGGTATAATCTCCGTTGAGAGTAATAAGCAGTTCACCACCAAGTTTCTCTGTTACTCTTTTAATGAAGTCATAACCAGGCTTTCTCCCAAGGTTCTCAAAGCGTGAAATGACTGATTGTGTTGTCCCCAACAAATCAGCCAGTTCCTCTTGACTTATTTCAAGTTCACCTCTACGTTCAATAACTTCAAGAATAAATTCTTCAAGTGGTGAGGTCTCGGTAGTTGGTTCATACTCTTCAAAGTATGGTTTATTTGAGTCATACTTAATTTTATCAACTGTTTTTTGTTTGTTATTTTGTCTTTTCATATTATTTCCCCCTAAATCTTTCATTTATGTTGTTCATACGCTTTATTGCTGTTTTAATTGAAGCAGCTTTTTGTTTTTTAAGCTCCGCATCAAGTAAAATTAATGTTTCTCTCTCCATAGGACTAAACATAAAGTATATTCTAACAACTCCACCTTTTGCCCTTTTTGGAACTCTTAACTCGTACAGACCTTTACCTAGATTGGTGATAACACCATTACTAATCATTTCTTTAAAAATGAAGTATTTTCCTTTAATTATTTTTTTAAATTCAAAATCAACCTTTTTATGTAGATCAGGATGTTTATTTTTGAGTTCGTTAAGAAAACTCTTAACATGCTTTTTCCCTTCGTTTTGTAAGGGTTCAGGATAAAATACTATTTTCAATATCCTCAAGTCCTTCTAATGAATTATATAGCCAATTGGCTATATTTGTCAAGATAAACAATGATACTCGTAAAAATAAATCTAGAAAAGTATTTAAAACGTCAATAAATAACCACAAATCATAAATATTAGAAAATCTTATTGGAAAACTCGAATTTTGTATAGCTTAAAGAGTTTTGTCAACACAAATAAATGGCTAAAACGCAATGACTAACATAATAATCAGTATAATTACCTGAAGTACAAAGAAACCACCAAAGAATATATTGGTTGCTTTTTTCAGGTTAAATAACCTTTCATTGTTATTAGTTATTTTTTCGCTGAAATCGGTTATTTTATCATCAAAGGATTTCCTGAGTTCAACTAAAGAGCTAGCTGTTTTTTTATTTTCAAAGGAAACTGATTCTTTCAAGTTGTATACCTGATCTTTTAGTAATTCATTTTCCTTTTTTAGCATTTTTAGTTCTTTAGCCATTTCTTCGTATTTTTCTTTTATTTCTGTTTCTTCAAGATTTTTCAATACTTTGTCTGCTCTCTTTTGTAGTTCAACGATTTCTGTTGAAAGTTTCTTAGAATTCTCTGTGGATATCTTCACTATTTCATCAGCGTTCTTGAGTTGAGTGGAAGCTTTTTTAATGTCTTCCAGTTCTTTAATAAGTTTGTTTAAGGTTTCTTCAGCTTCCAAAAAACTATCCTTCTCCATCATTCACCCCTTCCTTTTTTCTGCCCAACGAATGTTTCTCTAAAATTTTCCACATCTATTAATAATTGCTTTAATAAAATCGTTTTTGACTTCTCAATACAATACGGATAAAGCTCTTTTGCAAATGCTTTTGTGGGATATAAGTCTAGGATTGCTTCGCCAAGAGTAGTAAAGATATTTTCTTCTTTATGATATTTATTCAATACTTTTGGTATTTTTTCTATGAGCTTTTCAACTATGGAATAGATTTGATGCTTTTTAAAACCAGTTTCTTCAAGATTTCTCAGCCCTTCTCTAATAGAGTCGATACCAGATTCAATATCAGTTTTTTCTGAAGAAAGATGACCTAAACCATTTAGAATCAATAACCCGGTATTATCAGGACTGCTTTCAAGGAAACGTCTGGTGCTTCCCAAAAGTAATCGGGGTAAATCTACATCGTCACTTTCTAGAAGAATACTCATGGTTTCCCACCAGAGGGAAGGTTCTATTGCTTTACTTATCTCATTCAGAATTTCAGTGAAAGGTGATGCTTCAAGATAAGCTAAGAGGGCTTCTCGGAATTCCTCTCCATCTTTACTATTTCTAGAAACCTCTGCAATATTTTCAAGGGATCTGCGTCTTTTCTTCTCAATTTCGTCGTATACAAAACGTATCAAGAAACTGATACACTTTTCCAGAAAAGTATCATCGTTTTCTTTTTCTATTAGTTGAGGAACGGTTTTTACATACTGCTCTGTTTTATACCTTCCAATATATTCCTGGATGTTCTTTACATAGTCTTCATCACTTTTCTTAACCAAAATAGCTTTTATTTGTTTTGCATTGTACTCAATGGTGTAATCTTCTATCAAACCGATAAGACTAAGTCTGTACATAGCTTTCTCTCTTTGTGTTCGGTTTTCTGAAAAATCAACAATAATGCTTTTGTTCTTACCCAATTTCATTCTTCTTAAAACAGGAGCGATTTTCTCTTTAAAAATCTTTTTTACAAGTTTCTTTTCAAAGTTGATTCCTTTAAAAGATTGAGTATGAAAATACATCATTCTACAGATATCACCGCGTTCATTCCAGGATGGTTCTTTTACTTGACCCAATTTATCTGCGTCTATATCAGACCGAAAGTACTTTTTTAGCAAATCTTCGCTATCATCGGAGAAAATGAGAACACAAATTGAATCTTCTTTATCTCTTCCTGCTCTTCCAGCTTCCTGATAATAAGCTTCAAGAGATTGAGGCATTGCATAGTGTATGATGTAGCGAATATTTGGCTTGTCAATACCCATACCAAAAGATTTAGTTGAAACCAGTATTGGAAATTTGTTTTTCATGAAATCTATCTGAGTTTCAAATTTTTTCTTTTCATAGAAAATATTTGCTTCATAATGTGAGTTATATTTTTCTTTTAAAGCCTTGGGTGTACCACCTGAGAAAAATCCAACTTCCGTGACAAAACCTTGCTTCTTTAGTTCTGAAGAAAGAAAACCACTTAGCTGATATGCACCGTATTCAGAATTTACATAAGGAACAAAGATAATTCCGGCATTTGTATCCTGACCATTTGCTTTGAAAAATTTCTTTTCATCTTTTTTCAGTTTCTTGGGAAGATTGAATAACACTTCCAATAATTTATCCCGTTTTTTATAAGAAGAAACCTTTTCGATTTCAAAATTCAATTCTTTTCTGTCAAAGGAAGAAGGCTGAATTTTTGCTTCTTCATCGTTCACACCTATTTCTCTCTGAACATCAGACAGAACAGAATATGAAGCTGTACCGGTAAGTGCCAAAACGACTGGTTCAAAACCATCACGACTGCAAAGGAGCTTAACTCTTTTAGACAGATTGAGATAGGAGATTCTGAAATCGTGCCCCCACTCTGACACGCAGTGGGCTTCATCTATAACAAGGTAAGGAATAAAATTCTTTACCGTTACCTGAGAAACACTTTTTCTAAAGCCTTCTATTTGAAAACGTTCTGGTGAAACAAAAATCAACTGATATTTCCCCTGACTAAACTCATCTATGATTATTCTTCTTTCATCTGCAGATTGATCGCTGTTGACAAAATTGATATTATCAACACCAATTGTCTTTAAATTTTCAGCTTGGTCGAGCATCAAAGTTTTTAGCGGATCAACAACTATGGTTATCCCCGGTTGCAACAGAGCTGACAGCTGATAACATAACGATTTTCCAGCACCAGTTGGTAAAAGTGCTATGACCGGTTTCAAACTCAAGGAACGTTTTAAAATATCAAGCTGTCCCTCTCTGAAATCAACCTTTCTGAAAATATTCTGGAGAAAGTATCTTAGATAACCATTTGCATTTTCCGTTTTATATTCAATAGGATAATCAGAATAAACATTTCTCACATCCCTATAGGAATGAACAGAACGCAGGATATATACATTTCCTTTATCTTTAACTTGACTCTTATACCAGCTTAGTGTTTCAGCATTGAAGTTTTCTCTTTGTAGTACTGAGATATCAATCAATAAATCGATTTTTTCAGTATCTTCTTCGTTTGAAAAAATGGTTTTATCTAATTCAATTCCAAAATTCTTTAACTTCTCTTCTTTAACTCCATCATCTGTTTTTGCAAACTCGGAAGTATTCCGTACAAGTAGTTGAATTTTAGGTAGTTGAAACCTGTAATCAGCCAGATTTAAGAGGTTTGAAAGTAATTCCAGAAAATCTATGAGAGCAAGTCTTGCGCATGGAACATCCCTTTCGATAACCATTATCTTCCAGCTATCATCATTCAGTGAAAGAGTACCAGATTCTAAGCTATCAATAAGTGACCATTGTATTCTAGCGATTGCAAAGGGAGAAAGAACCAATTTCAAAGCATCAAGTCCTTCATTACTGTCAAACAAAGGTTCATGAAAATTCTTCTTACAAATATTGAAGTTAGTATCAGCTTCAAATAAATCAGCAATCTTGTTATTTAACTTTGAGTTATTAGAACGTATTTCTTTCGCTTTAATCCTTGAACATTGCCATCCTGATTTTTTTAGCGCAATGCTTCTTTTATTATCAAGCCTCTTTTGAATCTCTTCTTCATGCTGTTTGCCATCAATCTCAGTTATGAATTTGAGATCTCCTGAATCATAAGAAAAATCTACTCTTTGTTTGAAAAACTCTTTGCTATCATCTAGCATTGAGCTTATATGTCGCTGTGGCTCGAATAACTGCCAGGCATGTTCACCCAAAGAATTTGGAATTACATCAGATATAAACAATTCTTCTTCTTCACTATCAAAGGTTTTATTTAGAACGGCATGAGGATCCTTTAATCTGGGATCAATTATGTAATGTGCTCTTTTTAACAGTTCAAACCATTTGGCATCTTTTTCTTCTTTTTTTGAGGGAATATGAACGAAATTTATAGAACCCGCTTTTTGTCTTTCTTCATAGATGTAGGTTTTTGTTATTGAAGAAAGCAGAGAACGCTCTATTCGAAGCGATGGAAGCGTTGGTTCACCACGACTTAAAATGTTCTTGCATACCATAAGAAGCTTCTTTAATTTTGTGTTCGTGATTGGATTATTATTTTTAAGTTTTTTTGAATGAAAAACAGAAAGGTTTCTTGTATCAGGACCATTTATTTTTTCACTCAACTGTCTAATATAATCCAGATAAAACCCCGCGCTAATCCTTTCATTACAAAATCGACCCAAAAGAAAACCCTCCAAATAATCTATAAAACCAGTTGAGGCAAAATATAATTCATTAATTTAAAACCAAGAAATTATTGAAAAGACTTACAACATGATTTCTATTATATTTACTGTTACTGCAATTATATAATTTTTAACATCTAAAACAAATTTAGTAATCTAATAATAAAAAGAAGTATAGTAGTAATAAACAGCGTTTGTTTAATCATTAGAATAAATTGAAAGAATCAATCAATATAACAACATGAGAGAAACTGTTATTACTTTTAACTAGAACTATTTTGCTAATTAGTTAATAGTTACAAAACAACTTTCGTCCTTTAGAACTCTTGAAGTAACACT
>JBNGCV010000044.1:0-10915 GCA_049975465.1 Kosmotogaceae bacterium
TCACTCTTAAGATTGGCGGTATCTATATTGATGAACATAAATGAAGAATGGATAACTGGAAGGAGATACCTAACTATGTAATATAGCCTATTTTAGGATTCAGGTCATTTTTACAGCAGGTACTTGACACAACCAATGCAAAGGGTCTTCTTCATTGTTTTATCAAATAAAATGGTCATCTTTTTTACTTAACTTTTCTCCATACACTAGCTTTTCCATAACCAGAATGTTCAATATAGCCTTCTTTTTTTAGAACAGTTAACACTTTCCTTAGAATGTAATCAGTTGCATCAGGAAATCTGTCTCGTAACGTGTTTATCGTAAATTCATTTTCGAAGTTGTTTAATACCTCTTTTCTTATGTCGTAATATGTACCTCCAGTAAAATCACCATTCGAATCATAATTTGCAGCTTCTTCAGCAACAGCAGTGGGTATGGAATCTTTTTCGTGTGAAGTAACCGCATGAAAAAAACGCAGGGTCCATTCTTTACCCATTTTTCTGTTTCCAGCGAATATTATTTGGAAGTGAGGATGGTATGCAAAAATCTCAGCCCACACTTTTGACAAATATGAAGGGCTATAGAATTTCAGCTTATCTGGCTTAAGAAAATCATCGTAATGCGCTTCAACAACCATAGCAGCATGCTTATATTCTTCCAATTCTCCTAGTTTCATATGAAGCAAATGCAAGCTACCAAAATCAGAAATCATGTTTTGGAAATTCTTTCGTTCCACGACAGCGATAATTCCTTCATCACTCAATAAAGCGTAATCGCCAGCTTTTAGTTGTGTTCTCTCCACGGTGCAGTTGGGAAATTTCCAGGGATATTTTTCATTTTTATCTATTAATACATGAAAGCTTTCGCTTCCCCTTGCAGTTAATTTAACACGAGGCTTTCGTTCTTTTATACCCTGCTGAGTTCTCCAGAATATTTGTTCGTATTCGCCTTCTCTGCTTTTGTATTTCTTTTTCAAAAATAAAAAATCGCAACGTTTGTTTACTGAGCGATCCAGAACAATTGACAGTCTTTTTCCGTACCGCTTTGCAGAGATAACAGGAACTTTCTCTATTTCTTCGTACACTTCATCATTTTTTTCTTCATCTCTGAGACAGAAAATATGCTTACCAGCACCAGGCCATTTATCCTGAACAAACAATGACAGGAGCTCTTTGTCTCCCTTTCTAATGCACAGTCTATAGGGAAATTTATTGCTTTCTGTTTTTTCGAGCACCCATAAAAGAGAACCCATAAAATATTCACCTTTCATAAAATCATGCTTTATACCCTATTCTATAATAATTTTGTATTATTGCGAAGTTTGGTTTAGTAGAAAAAATGGTGAATGGATTAAGCTTATCTCAGCTATATAAAAATTGAATTCTTGCAGAATATCGAAAGAGAATAGAAGTACATATGACTATGAGTCAAAAAGCGTCAAATGAGTTCCAGTTTAAACCAAGATAATGATTAATTACCAGAGGATTAATCCTCAAAGGTGAAGTCTTCCTCTTTTAGAATTTTGATACATGTTTTTACTACTTCTTCATCATAAAGAATTCCGGCATTTTTTTCAATTTCTTCTATTGCTGCTTCTATACCTGGAGCAGGTCTATATGGTCTATGCGAAGACATTGCTTCAACGACGTCGGCAATTGCAAGAATTTTGGCTTCAATCATAATTTCGTTATCTGACAAACCTTGAGGATAACCGCTTCCATTTATTCGTTCGTGGTGCTGATAGATTATTTCAGAAATCGGAATTGCAAAAACTACCTGTTTAAAAATATCTCTCCCTGCAGTTGGATGTAAGTGTATGAGTGTCATTTCCAGTTCACTAAGTTTCCCCGGTTTATTAAGAATTTCTGCAGGAATAACAATCTTACCTACATCATGCACTACTGCTGCCAATTCTAAATTTGAAATTTGCTCCTCATCAAGATTCATGCGTTCAGCTATTGCTTTAGCAAGTTTCTTAACCCTCCGTTGGTGTCCTGCTGTATATTGATCTCGCAGTTCTGTTATATATGCAAGAGCGTTAACCGTACTTTCCAGTATGTTGGCAAGTTTTTCATTGCTCTTTCTTAACTCCTCTTCAATTTCCTTCCTTTTGGTAATCTCTTCTTCAAATTTTTTATTGGCTTCCTCTAATTCCTTTATTTTTTTCTCTAGCTTGTGGACAAGAACCTCGCTGTATTCTTTATAATGATTTCCACCAGCTGTTGAAGAGGTTTTATTGCTGGATTTGTCAATTTTTGATGTTTCCAGTAAATCATCTATTTTCTCCATAAATTCTTTGGGATCCATTGGTTTTATGATGAAAGCGTCCGCCCCAAGATCAAAAGCGAGTTGTTTATCCTGTTGATCGGTATATGTTGCGGTGTAAACGACAAAAGGTATTTCTTTTAACTGCTCGCTTTCCTTGCATTTTCTCAGCAATGTATAACCATCCATAACTGGCATTAGTAGATCAGAGATAATTAGGTCAGGTAGTTCCTTTTGTGCCTTTTCAAGGCCATCCGCACCATCACAGGCTTCTATAACATTCCAGTCATGATTTTTAAATAAAGAATGCAATAAATAACGATTTTCATCTATATCATCGATGATCAATACTTTTTTCATATATCCCCTCCTTTATTGGGTCTTGGTAAGTGTTTTTCAATTTCAGAAACAATAGTCTCAGGATTTATCGGTTTCTCAATGTAGCCATCACAACCAGCGGATAATGCCTTTTCTCGGTCTCCTGTCATGGCATATGAAGTTACTGCGACTATTGGCATTTTGCTTCCCTTTTCAGTGGACTTTATTCTTCTGGTAGCTTCTAGACCATCAATATCTGGTAACTGAATATCCATTATTATCAGATCTGGGTCTTTTTCAATAGCCAGATTAATGCCATTTGTGGCATTTCTTGCTCCTATAACTTCAAATCCGTTTCTTTCAAGAATAAACGTTATTAGATACATGTTGTTTTCGTTATCTTCAATAACCAGAATCCTTTTCGCTTCTGTCATGATTATTTACCTTCTTTCTCGTTTCTATCATGATCGCTTGTAGGTTCTGTGTTGTCTGCAATACTTTTTTGTTCTGAGGATTTCAATGGTACTGTGAGAATGAATTTACTTCCCTTTCCATATTCGCTATTTACTGTTATATCTCCTCCCAGCAAGTTTGCCAGTTTTTTTGATAGATGTAATCCCAGGCCTGTCCCTTCGTGTTTTTTGGTTCTTGACATATCAACCTGCTGGAAAGGTTGAAATAGTAATTTGATATCTTCTTTCTTTATTCCTATTCCTGTATCTATAACCTCAATTTGCACAGTTTCGCCTTCTAGTGAAGCTTTAATTTTCACTTTACCCTTATCTGTGAATTTAATAGCGTTACTTACCAGATTCATTAAAATTTGCTTTACTCGTCTTTTGTCACTCCATATCTCGATATCATTATATACTTCTTTATTAAGCTCAAGGTTCTTTTTGTTTGCCATATATGAAGATGTTTCAATAACTTCGTCAATTACTTCGTTTAACTTTATTTTCTCAAGAGAAAAATCCAGCCTACCTGCCTCTATTTTTGATACATCCAGAACATCGTTTATAAGATCCAGTAAATGATTGGCACTGTTTCGGACCATTGAAAGTTGTTTTTCTTGTTCTGGCTGGAGTTCCCCTGATATACCCTGAAGCAGTATTCCTGTAAAACCGATTATTGAGTTTAAAGGAGTACGTAGTTCGTGGCTCATATTCGCGAGAAAAATAGATTTTAATCGGTCAATCTCTTTCAATCTTAAATTTGATTTTCTCAACTCTTCGTTTTTTATTTGCAGTTCAGTGGTCCTTTCTCCTACCAGTTTTTCCAGCTTCACTCTCTGTTTTATTGCTTCTTCTTCAGCTTGTTTGCGATTTGAAATATCTCTTGATATTCCTAAGATTGCAGAGACTTCTCCATCTTTTTCCCTTAAAAAAATCATTGTACTTTCTACCCATACTGAAAACCCTTTTTTGTGGTTTTGCTCAAATTCAATGATCCTTCTTCTCTCAGGTTTATTTTCATCAGATTCAACAACATTCATTTTTTGTTGAATAATACTCATTACATACTTCTTTGATCGTGGAGACAATGTCTCCTCAAGATTAAACGACAAGATTTCTTGGGGGCTGTAGCCCAGTATGTCCTCTATAGATGAACTTACATAAGTGTAATTTAGATCACGATTTACCATCCAAATAACATCACTCACATTTTCTGATATGAATCTATACCTTTTCTCGCTTTTTCTAAGCTCCTCCAGTGCATGGTTTTTCTCTTGCACACTTTTCTCTAGATGTGAAATCTTTATTTTAACCTGATGCTTTAAAAGGACAATTAATGATACGCTAAACAGCAGAATACCTGCCAGCGCACCCAGGATCCAGTATATATAAGAAGGTATCGTGAATCCTTCTTCTCCTTCCCAGCGCCCTAGTGTTGAGTAATAAGGAGAATCTGACTGTTTTTTCCATTTTTCAAGATAATTGTCAATTGTTTTAAGCAATGAAGCATTGTTGTCATTTGCAGTAGCGAAATAAAGCTTAACAGGATTGAAATCAATAGTTGTTCTTGATAGTCCAAATTCTTGTGAGTAGTAGTCACCAAATAAATGATTTGCTATGGCTGCGTCAGCCTGAGCATTACTTGCAATTTCAAAGGCCTCTGTAAGTGAACTTGCAGGAATGAGCGTTACTTCATATCCAAAACCGTTCATTAGCTGTCTGAATATTTCCTCCTGTACTGAGTCTTTCAGTACAGCTATTAGTTTGCCGTTCAAATCATCTAAATCGTTGATTTCCGATTCATTGGAAACATATACCCTCGACCAGGATTCAAAAACAGAAATATTGTGGAAATCAAATATCTCATCACGTTCTTCAGAGTAAGCAACATCTGGCATGAGATCGATTTTACCTTCTTCAAGATTCTTAAGACATTCAGACCAACTACCTGAAATTTATTCAAGTTCCCAGTTTTCTTTTGCGGCAATTTCTTCAATAAGTTCGATGAATATACCTGAGGGATTTCCGCTATCATCAATGAAAATCTTTGGGCTATTCTGGTAAACACCGACATAAATACGTTGTGAAAAAACTGTGTTTACCCCTAACAATGAGCAAATGAAAAAAAGAAATAAAATTAAATAAGTTCTTTTCTTTCTGTAAAGCTTAAAACCCATAAAGATTCACCAAACAATATCAATTATCATTGACCTGGTTACTGTAAGGGTTGGGCTAGTTTATGTGTAAATTTAATCTATAAGTCAATTGTATATAATATAGTATAACCTAATTCACTAATTTTCACCAAGTAAGTTCTATAGAGTAGAACATGGAAAGGAACTATAAAGAAACATTGTAGAGTTCTATCGAAATTGATTACTGATTATCTTAAGATCATCACATTCACTGGACATCCTTAAAGATTCAGCGCCCAGATAGTTCATGAAGTTCTTCAAACCATCATCAATACCTTCTCGATATATTTCATGGTTGGAATTTTCTTCCCACCACCAGTTCTTGATAACTAACATTTTCTTCTTTTTGCTGTATTCGGGCTCGAATCTCGCTATGAATCTATCGTTGTATAATACTGGAAGTACATAATAGCCAAACTTTCTTTCTTTTACAGGTTTATATACTTCACATACATTTTCGAAATCAAATAGCACTTTTACGAGCTTCCTATCCCATAATAGATTATCCAGTGGAGCAATTTTGGATGCTTTTTGTAATTTCGGTCTTTACTGAGCATTCTGTTTAACAGTTCTTCCTGATCACTTTTTATATAAAAGGGCGTTCTCATGTTGTTATATTAACTTCAATGAGTTTTTTCTCTTTGAGTAGTTAAGAAATGGCTCTTGATCTATCTTGTTTTTTTATATCGTGAAAACCCAACCAGCCATCACCTGAACGATTCCACATTAAACCGATGCTTCCAATTCTTCATGTACCACCTACTTAATAAAGTCCTCATCAGTTTTGTTTGAATAAGCTTGATTTAATACAACATCGGGTAAGTTTTTTTCGCAAAGTCATATACTTTTCTTGTTCCCATTCTGTTGAAAATGATTAATTCTCCACCAGTATGCATTAATTCTAGAGCCGCTCGAGCAGCACATGCAGGAGACCAGGACCAATCAATTTTTCTATCGAATTCGAGATCTATGGAAGATAAAGGCCCCTTTTCATTTATTGATTTTCTTACTAGATCAATAATTTCTTCAATATACTTGTTATCTCTTTGTCTATTAATTGAGCGGGTTCTATATCTTTCAAAAAAAAGGCTAATCCTCTGTAAGATAAATGGAACGTTTCTTTCCCAGCCACCAATAAGTTTTCTGTCTTTATAAGTAGCTCTTCAAGCATGTGAGGTTTATGGTCTTTTATTCTTGATTGAAGAATAAGATCGGGATTTCTCCCGACCTTATTAAGTGGGTCATATTGTATGCTTTTTACTTGTTTGAAGTAGTCAATTATTCCCTTTTTCCCTTTAATGACCCGGGAGATAACAATTTTTGATATGTAAGGAAAAATCTTTTAGCCTGCTTTTTTGTAATATCTATAATCTTTTCCTCCATCTAGTAACTTTGATTGTCTAATAAAAAATCAGAATCATTGTAATAAAACTAGCAAACAATAGTATTACTAATACAATTGTTAAAATCCATAATGGGGTATTTTTTCCAACACTTGTCCTTGTTTCTCGGTAGACTGAAACATATCTCCAAAAAGCGATTATGTATAAGAAAGTACCAAGTCCCACAAAGGTTACTCCGATTATTACTGCAAGTAAATGGGAAATAGAGCTGAAATCATCTATGAATTTAACTATACCCAGACCAGCAACAACCGAGGCAAGACCCGTCCTGACCCAGGCGCTAAATGTTCTCTCATTGGCCAATATAGTTCTTTCATTGGCCAGATATGTCCTTTTTTCAGCTTCTTTTTGTATTGGTTTTTTCTCTTCCATATGAAGCACCATTCACTATATTATTTTTCTAATGTCTCCAGTTCACTTTTAATAAATTTTACCAGTTCGCCTATGTAGCTGTCTGAAAAATCAAATTTTATTCCGGCAGTTTCATACAACTCATCCAGCGATTTTGAATAACCAAGTTTCAAGAAGTTCCTATAATTCTCAACTGCTTTTTTACCCTCTTTTCTATAATTTCTGTACACCGCTATTGCTCCTAATTGAGCAATCCCATATTCTATATAGTAGAAGGGATTGGTGAATATGTGCTGCTGAATCATCCATCGGATTTTCTTATATTTTTCGAGTCCTTCCCAATTTGTGCCTATTTCAAATCTATCAAGCAAACTGGCAAAATACTCCTCTCGATCTTCTGGTGTATGGTCAGGGTTTGTGTAAATCCACTGCTGGAAAGCATCGATGGTCATACACCATGGTAAAAAGGATAATGTTCCAAACAATTCATTTCTTTTGGCAATTTTATAATCCTCTTCATTTGAATAGTATTCACTCCAGTGATCCAAGGTCAACAGTTCCATGGACATTGACGCAAGCTCCGCTGCTTCATGAGGTGTGCTCTTATAGTTTAATAGCCATTCATCTACAGTTGAGAATGAGTGCATGGCGTGACCGGATTCATGTAAGATTGTTCTCACATCTCCTGGCAGTTGTGCAGCATTCATGAAAATAAACGGTGCCCCTGTTTCATACAGTGGCATGTTGTATCCGCCAGGTGCTTTCCCTTTTCTGTTTTCTAAATCAAGTAGTCCTGATATTTTCATTTTCTGGAAGTTTTCTCCGAATTGTTTGTCAACCTTTCCAAGTATTGAAATTGCTCTATCAACAAATTCATTGGTAGTTTCAAAAGGCTTCAGTTTTCTTCCAGTAGGCTCAACATCAAGATCCCAGGGTCTTAATGTATCGAGATTTAACTCCTTAATGCGTTTTCTATTGTATTCTTTTACAAAAGGAACAACAATTTTTTCGACAGACTTATGAAAGGTGAAAATATCTTCCACGGCGTAACTAAAGCGCCCTTTTTTGTAGTGCATATAGTCTCTGTAATTATTGAAACCTGCATTTTTAGCCTGGGGTATTCTCGTTTTCATTAGTTCGTCAAATAACTTTTCAAGTTTGTTTTTGACTGAATGTACTTTTTCCATGGAGAGCTTCCAGGTTTCTTCACGCACCTCTTTGTTCTGATCCTGAAGGAATTTTCTTAACTGCATTAAGGTATATTCTTTACCTTTATATTCGACTGTTAATGATCCAATTATCGATCCATATTGTGATGCAAGTTCTTTCTCTTTTTTCTCATACGGGATATTTTCTTCTCTAAATGAATCAATATAGCGTTGCACAACTCTGTCAAAATTTTCATATCTGTCACTATCAAGGTTCTTTCTATAGGGACTATTCAAATATCTTTTCAGGAATTTTATCCTGTATGGTTCAGCCTTCAAGTAAACGTTTGAAAAGAAATCATTAAATGTTTTTCTTTTTTCATCATTGTCTGCATGTCTTGTCATGTCAATATACTTCCAGGCAAATTTTTCCTGAAGTACCGAAAAGAATTCGCTATAATACTCAAGATATTTTTCCAGCGATTGGGCATCATAAATTTTGTAATCCTGTAGTTTATCAAGCTCGATTTTTACATTTTCCCATTTGTTAAAATCGATGCCTTCACTGATGAATTTTCTGCTTTTTTTCTTGATTTTTTCTACCATTTACTCACCTCTTTCATTAAAATTAATTATTTCGCTTTCTATTTTAGTAATCCCTTTTCACCATATTGTGCATAATATTTATTCAGCGTCTTCTTAAGCCATATCCATAGTAAAACTATTGAAAAACCTTCGGATATTGGGAAAGCAAACCATGTTGCATCAAGACCAAATGTTTTACTGAGAATGTAAGCAGCTGGTAGTAGAAAACCAATCTGCCTCATAACAGATATCACAAGACTTGGAAAACCCTTTCCAATAGCCTGAAAAGTGTTTGATCCCAATATGGCTATACCGATAACAGGATAAGCATAACTGATCCTCTTTAGAGCAACTACACCAATTTCAACTAACTCGGGATCATCGTTAAACAGTTTTATTAAACTTTCAGGGAATAACTGGAAAACCAAGAAGGCAATAAATGTGAAGGAAAAGGCCAGAATCAGGCTGGTTTTCATTGTTTCTTTCATACGATCAGGATTTTCGTGGCCATAGTTGTACCCCATTATTGGCATGTAAGCATGGGTAAAACCAAAAACAGGCATCAGAACAAACGACTGTAACCTAAAGTATATACCGGTAACGGCTAAAGCAAGCGTATTTAGTTCTCCAAGTATTCTGTTTAATCCAGCGATCATAAAACTGCCAACAAATTGCATCACCATTGCCGGAAGAGCTACTGCATACAAATCTTTTATTATTTTGAATTTGAATTTAAATTGCTTTATGTTAAGCCTTACCTGGCTGTCTTTACTTAAAAGTGCTGCTGTAACAATTATGCCTGATAAAGCTCTTGCAATAACGGTTGCGTATGCAGCTCCACTAATACCGAGATCAGGAAGGAACCATAATCCAAAGATGAGAAATGGATCCAGAATAATGTTAAAAACAGCTCCAACAATTAACCCAATCATAGGCGCAACGGTATTTCCCTGTCCGCGAAGTATATTATTAAATAGCATGGGAATAAACACAGCGATAGAACCTATTATAATTATTCTTATATATTGAACAGTTAGATCTATTAATACATCGCTATGTGTAAAAAGACTAACAATTTCTCTGGTGAAAAAAATTCCCACCAATGAAATCACTATTGCGTAAACTATTGAGATAAACAAAACGTGTTGGGCAACGTTATTGGCTTCATTCACTTTTTGTCTACCAAGCAGTCTGGAAATCAACGAACTGGTTCCGATGCCTGTTCCAGCACCAAGAGCAATGATTATTAACTGAATTGGGAATGAAAGTGAAAGCGCTGACAGTGCATCGGTACTCAGATGGCCGACATATATGCTATCTATTACGTTATATGTTGCCTGGACAGTCATTGATACAACAGATGGAATTGCCAATTTTACTAAAAGAGGGAATATTGCTTCATACCCCAATCTTTCGGATCTTCTGGTTAATTTCATTATGACCTCCTGATCTTATTCAATGGGGTTTTGATAAATATTTTCTTGTTCAAATATAATATTTATGCTAAACCCTTTAATGTAATCTTTTAATATGATATATAATAACTGCTCAAAATTTTTATTTTGGAAACCTTACAATTATTATTGTAGCAAATATAAAAATTATGTGTTAGCCATTATCTCGAAGTATAAGAACTGGGTGATTTTTTTGAAAGAACTTAGAAAACACGGAAAACAACCATTTTTAGTTGCAGTAATACATGGGGGACCCGGAGCGCCAGGAGACATGTATCCAGTTGCCAGACAGCTTTCTGCAACTACTGGCGTGCTTGAACCATTGCAAACCAAATCAACAATAGGTGAATTAGTAGTTCAATTAAAAAATGTAATTGAGAAGAATCCAGATAAACCATTGACTCTTATTGGTCATTCTTGGGGTTCAACGTTATCAATATTATTTGCTGCTCAATACCCTTCAAAGGTAAAGAAACTTCTACTGGTAGGTTGCGCGCCCTTTGAATCAAAATACCTGAGAACATTATGGAGAAAAGATTAAGTAGATTATCAGATAATGAAAAAAAGAGATTCTCTTCACTAACTGAAATATTACAAAACAAAGATCACCAGAAAAATATGTCTGATTTGCTTTAGCTATTTAGAAAAACAGGGCTTATGAACGCGTCGCAGCAAGAGAAAACAAAAGTTTTTCTCTTGAGCTTAACAATTTAATCTGGAATAAAGCAAAAAATCTCAGAAAAA